>NZ_JACMIA010000001.1:4640000-4734861 GCF_014252955.1 Stappia sp. 28M-7
CCGCCTGATGGCGACAACGGAACCGTCCGACACTTCGACGCCCGGCGCCACCCGCGCCGGGCGTTTTCTTTTGGTGCCTGCAAGATGCGGCGCGCCATCGCAACCTGAGACCCGTCAATCAGGTAAACTTATCGCGATCTCGAGGAACTTCTATTGGTCCTGATCGCATACAGGAGTCATGCTTGGTCCAAGAAACGCTGTCACCGATCTCACCGAGGCGGGCGCGTGCATTCCATGCGCCGGCGAGTTGAACCGAAACCGTGGTGACTGCGTATCATATGTCGATAGCAGACCAGTGGCACCCGAGTGGCAGCTGCATCGCCGCCCGGGGCCGGGCTTCCATCAGGGGAGCCGGGACGCGGAGGGACACACCGTGAGTTATCTTTCGGGCAACCGGCGTCAGATTGTCAGGGCCGCGATGAACGCGCCCTATCTCAGCCGTGAAGAAGAGCAGCAGCTCGCCATCGCCTGGCGCGACCAGGGCGACCAGGCTGCACTCGACCGTCTCAGCCTGGCGCATATGCGCCTCGTCATTGCGGTCGCGGCGAAGTACCGCAACTTCGGACTGTCGATGAGCGACCTCATCCAGGAAGGCCATATCGGTCTGCTGGAAGCGGCCTCCCGGTTCGAGCCTGAGCGCGAGGTGCGCTTCTCCACCTATGCCACCTGGTGGATCCGCGCCTCGATCCAGGACTACATCCTGCGCAACTGGTCCATCGTTCGCGGCGGCACCTCGTCCACGCAGAAAGCCCTCTTCTTCAACCTGCGCCGCCTTCGGGCGAAACTCTCCAGCGGCACCACGCGCATCAGCGAGGACGAACTGGTCGAGAAGATCGCCGAGACGATGGGCGTGAAGGTGCGGGACGTGGCGACGATGAGCGCCCGGCTGTCGGGACCCGATACCTCGCTCAATGCCCCCGTGCTCGAATCCGACGGATCGGGCGCGGACCGGCAGGACTTCCTTGTCAGCGAAGATCCGCTGCCGGAGGAAACGGTCGGCGGCGTCATCGACACCGAGCGGCGCACCCGATGGCTGGAAACCGCGCTCGGGGTGCTCAGCGAACGCGAGCTGCGCATCGTCCGCGAGCGCCGGCTGAGCGAGGAAGGCGAGACGCTGGAAGCGCTTGGGCAGAAGCTCGGCATCTCCAAGGAGCGCGTGCGCCAGATCGAGAGCCGCGCCCTCGACAAGCTGCGCGACGCACTGCTGAAGGTGCAGCCGGACAAGCTCGCCTATTGCGGCTGACGCCCGCGCATCGACTGCACAACGCTGTCAAAAAACGACTTCCGTCGCCGCATCTCCCGTCAGGGAAAGCGGCGGCGGTTGCCCTTGTCCCTTACGTGCAGTAGGAGGAACGACTGACAAGCTCGTTCTTCAGGCATCCGCACAGGGACTTCACATGACCGCACCTCGCGCGCTCATCACCGGCGTGACTGGCCAGGACGGCGCCTATCTTGCCCGCATCCTGCTCGACAAGGGGTACGAGGTTCACGGACTGAAGCGCCGCTCCTCCTCGTTCAACACCGGGCGGATCGATCCGCTGATCCAGGACCGGCACGAGGACGGCAACCGCTTCTTCCTTCATTACGGCGACCTCACCGACAGCTCCTCGCTGATCCGTCTCGTGTCGGAGATCCAGCCGACCGAGATCTATAATCTCGCGGCCCAGAGCCATGTGATGGTCAGCTTCGAGACCCCGGAATACACGGCGAACGCCGATGCGACCGGCGTGTTGCGCCTGCTGGAGGCCCTCCGCATCCTCGGCATGGAAAAGTCCTGCCGCTTCTATCAGGCGTCCACCTCGGAGCTTTACGGCAAGGTCCGCGAGACGCCGCAGAGCGAAACGACGCCGTTCTATCCGCGCTCTCCCTATGCGGTCGCCAAGCTTTACGGCTACTGGATCACGGTGAACTACCGCGAAGCCTACGGCATCCACGCCAGCAACGGCATCCTGTTCAATCACGAGAGCCCGCTGCGCGGCGAGACCTTCGTCACCCGCAAGATCACCCGCGCGGTCGCGGCCATCGAGCTCGGCCTGCAGAAGCAGCTCTATCTCGGCAATCTCGACGCCCGCCGCGACTGGGGTCATGCCCGCGACTACGCCGAAGGCATGTGGCGTATCCTCCAGCAGCCGGAGCCGGACGACTACGTGCTGGCGACCGGCGAGACCCACACGGTTCGCGAATTCGTCGAGCGCGCCTTCGCGCGCGTCGGCCGCGAGATCGTCTGGTCCGGCAAGGACGAGGAAGAGACGGGCCGCGACCGGGCGAGCGGCGAGACGCTGGTTGCCATCGACCCCGCCTATTTCCGCCCGACCGAGGTCGACCTCCTGCTCGGCGATCCGACCAAGGCACGCGAGCGGCTGGGATGGAGCCACACGACCGGCTTTGCCGAGCTTGTCGACGAGATGGTGGATGCGGATCTCGAGCTGCTGCGCGTGGAGCGCCATGCCCGCCGCGCCTATGGCCGCGAGGACTAGGCGATGACTGCAGACAGTACCGCCGGTACGCCGCGCCGCATCTTCGTCGCCGGCCATCGCGGCATGGTCGGCTCGGCAATCTGCCGCCGCCTTGCGCAGGAAGAGGCAGAGATCATCACCCGCACCCGTGCGGAGCTGGACCTCACCGACCAGCGTGCGGTCGCCGCCTTCTTCGCCAGCGAACGGCCCGATGCCGTGATCCTGGCGGCCGCACGGGTCGGCGGCATTCTCGCCAACGACCGGCAACCCGTCGACTTCCTGCAGGACAACCTGCAGATCCAGACCAACGTGATCGCCGCCGCCGCCGACCATGGCGTCCGCCGCCTCGTTTTTCTCGGCTCGTCCTGCATCTATCCGAAATTTGCCGAACAGCCGATCCGCGAGGATGCGCTGATGACGGGCCCGCTGGAGCCGACCAACCAGTGGTACGCGATCGCCAAGATTGCCGGCGTCTACCTTTGCCAGGCGTATCGCCGCCAGCACGGGCTGTCCTACGTCTCGGCGATGCCGACCAACCTCTATGGTCCCAACGACAATTTCGATCTCGCCACCAGCCACGTCTTGCCGGCCCTGATCCGCAAGTTCGTCGAGGCGCGAGAGACCGGCGCCAAGACGGTCGAGATCTGGGGCAGCGGCACGCCGCTGCGCGAGTTCATGCATGTCGACGACCTCGCCGATGCGATCGTGTTCCTGCTCGATGCCTATGACGGCGACGAGCCGATCAACGTGGGCTCCG
Organism: Stappia sp. 28M-7; assembly: GCF_014252955.1. Lineage (NCBI taxonomy): Bacteria > Pseudomonadati > Pseudomonadota > Alphaproteobacteria > Hyphomicrobiales > Stappiaceae > Stappia > Stappia quadratibracata. Next base: position 4,643,214 of record NZ_JACMIA010000001.1, read on the forward strand.
GCCAGGAAGTCTCGATCCGCGATCTTGCGACGCTGATCGCTCGCGAAGCCGGTTTCGCCGGCGAGCTGCGCTTCGACGCAACCAAGCCGGACGGCACGCCGCGCAAGCTGATGGATTCCGGGCGCCTGCACGCGCTCGGCTGGCGCCCCCGCGTGGCGCTGGAGGACGGCATCCGGCAGACGATCCGCTGGTACTTGGACAACCGCGCCGCTCTCGGCGCCGACGGCAGAACGGGCAGCACCCAATGAAAATCGAGAAACTCCACCTCGGCTGCGGCGTGAAGCACATTCCCGGCTTCTACCACGTCGATGCGCTCGACTATCCGCATGTCGACCGCATCGGACCGGTCGAGGACCTGTCCTTCATTCCGGACGGCACCGTCGAGCTGATCTATGCCTGCCATGTGCTGGAGCATTTCGGCCGCAAGGAGTACCGCGACGTCCTCGCCGAGTGGTGCCGCGTGCTGGCGCCGGGCGGCGTCCTGCGGATCGCCGTGCCGGACTTCCGGGCGGCCGCCGAGCTTTATCTCGACACGTCGAACGACATCGCGCTGCCGCAGGTGCTTGGCCTGCTGGTCGGCGGCCAGCGCGACCAGTACGACTATCACAAGATGGTCTTCGACGAGGAAACCCTGTCGGCGACGCTGATCGATGTCGGCTTTTCGTCCACGCGCCGGTGGGACTGGCGCACGACCGAGCACAGCGGCCTCGACGATTATTCGCAGGCCTATCTGCCGCACATGGCCAAGGACACCGGCCGCCTCGTCAGCCTGAACCTTGAAGGCGTGAAGTAAGCCTCTCAGCCTCCGGACGCAAAGCCGGAGGCGAAGATGGTCGGCGCGGCGACGAAGCGCTCGCTTTCCGGATCGAGCACCCGCAATTCGCCCGATCCGATGTCGAACCAGGCGCCGTGCAGGGCAAGGCGCCCCCGCTCTTCCAGGATCTGCACGCAAGGGAAGCTGCGCAGGTTCACCAGCGACTGGCGAATACCGGCATATTCCATCGCCAGCTGCGGATCCTCGTCGCGCTCCAGCTTCAGGCACTGAAACTGTGCCGCCGGCTCGAGCAGCGTCATCCACTTGCCGATGAAATCGCCCGGCGACAGCGGCACCGCATCCTGGTTCAGGAACGCCTTGACGCCGCCGCACTGGCCGTGGCCGAGCACGACGATATGCCGGACCTTCAGGGCCTGGACGGCGAATTCGAGCGCAGCACTGGTCGAATGATAATCGTTGTCGGGCGCATAGGGCGGAACCAGATTGGCAACGTTGCGCACCACGAAGAGCTCGCCCGGTCCGGCTGCGAACACGCCCTCCGGCGTCACCCGGCTGTCGCAGCACGAAATCACCATCACCTCGGGCTGCTGCCCATAGAGCGCCAGGCGCTCGTAATCGGTGCGATGCGGCCTGTGCGAATGCTCGCGGTAGCTGCGATATCCCGCGAGCAACTCCCGAGGAAAGGAGGGAAAGGACGCGGGCTTGCCGTCCTCCGTCCCGTGCTGCTCGTCTGCCATGATCTGGTCCCTCTTCTTGGCGGCGCCGGAAACATGGCTTCCGGGAGCATCAGCCTTGTTAAGCCCTTGTCGCCGCGCGGGCAACCTGCTCGTGAGCGCCGCAACCACCCAAGGTCGTGCTTGCGCAGCTTCCCTCCAGCCTGTCTTATTGCACCGCGAAAAGCGACGCGGGAGGATGCGGCATGACCAAGAGCAAGACCAGCCCAGGCAATTATTTCGAGGATTTCCGCATCGGCCAGGTCCTGCGCCATGCCACCCCGCGCACGGTGACCCGGGGCGACATCTCCCTTTACAACGCCCTCTACGGCTCCCGCTTCGCGGTGCAATCTTCCGACGATTTCGCCCAGCGCATCCGCTACCCCGAGGCGCCGGTCGACGACCTCCTGGTGTTTCACATCGTCTTCGGGAAGACGGTCCCGGACATCTCGCTCAACGCCGTCGCCAATCTCGGCTATGCCGGCGGCCGTTTCCTTGCCCCCGTCTATCCCGGCGACACGCTCTCGGCTGTCTCCGAGGTGATCGGCCTCAAGGAGAACTCGAACGGGCGCACCGGCGTCGTCTATGTCCGCTCCACCGGCTACAATCAGGACGGCACCGAAGTGCTGGACTATGTCCGCTGGGTGATGGTCAACAAGCGCGACCCCGCCAGCCCGGCGCCGGAGGCGGTGGTGCCGGAACTACCCGAGGCGATCACGCCGGACGCCCTCGGCGATGCCTGCCCGCTGATCGACGCCGAGGCCTGGGACGACGACCTTGCCGGCTCCCCGCATCGCTTCGACGATTACGAGGTCGGCGAGCGCATCGACCATGTCGACGGCATGACCGTCGAGGAGGCCGAGCACCAGATCGCCACCCGCCTCTACCAGAATACCGCCCGCGTCCATTTCAACCAGTTCACGGAAGGCCAGGGCCGCTTCGGTCGGCGGCTGGTCTATGGCGGCCATGTGATCTCCCTCGCCCGTGCGCTGTCCTTCAACGGACTGGGCAACGCCTTCCACATCGCCGGCCTCAATGCCGGGCGCCATGTCGCGCCGCTGTTTGCCGGAAACACCGTCTTCGCCTGGTCGCAGGTCGTCGAGAAGGCCGAGATTTCCGGCCGCCACGATGTCGGCGCCCTGCGCTTGCGGATGATCGCGACGAAAGACCGCCCCTGCCACGATTTCCCGTTCACGGGTCCGGACGGCGCCTACGATCCGAGCGTCATTCTCGACTTCGACATGTGGGTGCTGATGCCGCGCTGAGACGTCAGCTGCGGCGCGCCAGCGGGTGGTGGCCTTCGACCAATGCCGCCAGCCGCTCGTCGAGCACATGGGTGTAGATTTGCGTCGTCGAAATATCCGCGTGCCCCAGCAACTGCTGCACGACGCGCAGGTCCGCTCCGTTCTGCAGCAGGTGCGAGGCGAAGGCGTGCCGCAGCACATGCGGCGAGAGCGCTGAGGGGTCGAGCCCTGCCGACACCGCAAGCTCCTTGAGATCGCGCGCAAAGGCCTGACGGGTGAAATGCCCGCTCTCTCCATGCGAGGGAAACAGCCAGCGGCTCGTGGGAAACACGCCCTCCGCCCGCCGGCACGCCACATAGGCGCGCATCGCCTCGCGCGCCGCCAGGCCGAGCGGCACCAGCCTCTCCTTGTTGCCCTTGCCGGTCACCGCGATCAGCCGCTCGTCGCGCAGCGCGGCCGAAAGCGGCAGAGACACGAGCTCGGATACACGCAGGCCCGTGGCATAGAGCACTTCCAGCAAGGCGTACAGGCGCAGCGCCCTCAGCCGCGCAGCCGGGGACAGGCCTTCGACCTCGCTCGCCGCACGTGCGGCGCCTAGCAACCGGTCGACCTCCTCCTCGCCGAGCACCTTGGGCAGGGCCGCTCGCCGCTTGGGAGTGGAGATGGTGCGTGTCGGATCGTCTGCCCGCAGCCCGTCGGCGAACAGGTGCCGGTAGAACTGGCGCAGGGCAGACAGCCGCCGGGCTTGCGAACTGGCCGCATAGCCGCGCCGGGTGAGGTCGGAGAGATAGGCGGCGACATCCTCCCGCGAGGCGGTTGCCGCAGACGCCTTGCGCGCGTGTAGGAACCCGGCGAAATCGTCGAGATCCCGGCGGTAGCTTTCCAGCGTGTTGGCAGCGGCCCCGCGCTCGGCCGACAGCATCTCCAGGAAGCTCTCGATCAGCAGGGCGTCCCTTGCCATCCCGTCCTCCTGCCCCGGCCTAACGGCCGAAGCCGTCCATCTGCAGCCGCACCGTGATCTCGTGCGGCTCCGGCTCGACGAACGTGCCAAGGGCGAAGACTGTCCCGGCCGCCACACCGGCCAGCACGAGAAGGACGAACAGCAGTCGGAAGATCGTGGGCATTGGCGTTGTATCGGACTGTGGAACGGCCAGCGGATGCCTTCCTTATCGGCCAGTCCCCACCCGCGATGCAAGTGCCCGATGGGTCCCGGCACCGCAAGCGGACTTGACTAGGCGGGCAGGACAAGGGCAAAGCGATGGGTCACAAGGGGAGAGCGCCATCACATGTCCGTCCTGCCGAATCTCGTCGAGGAAGAGCGTGCCGCCCGCCTCGTGACCGGACTTGGCACGCGCTCCATCGTGCTGGTCGGGATCATGGGCTGCGGCAAGTCGAGCGTCGGCCGCCGTCTGGCCCAGACGCTCTCGCTGCCTTTCGTCGACGCGGACACGGAGATCGAGGCGGCTGCGAACCTGACGATCCCGGAGATCTTCGCCCAGCATGGCGAGGCCTATTTCCGTGCCGGCGAGCAGCGGGTCATCGCTCGCCTTCTGAAGAACGGGCCGCAGATCCTGGCGACCGGCGGCGGCGCCTACATGAACGCCGAGACCCGTGCGGCAGTGCGCGAGATGGGCCTCTCGATCTGGTTGAAGGCCGACTTCTCGCTCGTGATGAACCGGGTGCGCCGCAAGCCGAACCGGCCGCTGCTCAACGACCCGGATCCCGAAGGGGTGATGCGCCGGCTTTTGGCGGAGCGCGAACCGGTCTATGCGGAAGCGGAACTCACCATCCAGTCGCGCGACGTGCCGCATGAGGCCGTGGTCGCCGACATCGTTGCCGCGCTCGAAGCGCATTTCGGTTTCGCTCCGGCCTTGAGCGAACAGGCTGAAGGAGCATCACGCCCATGACACCGCAGACCGTGACGGCCGAGACCGAGACTGGGGCCCCGTTGCGCGTTCCGGTCGCTCTTGGCGAGCGCTCCTACGACATCCTGATCGGCCGCGGGCTGGTGGAGGAAGCCGGTACGCGCATCGCGGAACGGCTGCCGCGCTCCCGGGTCGCCATCGTCAGCGACGAGACCGTCGCCACCCATCATCTGGAGCGCCTGCAGGCCTCGCTCGAGGCCGCCGAGATCGGCTTTGCCACCATCCTGCTGCCGCCCGGGGAAGCGAGCAAGCGTTTCAGCGTCTACGAGACAGTCTGCGACCGGGTGCTGGAAGCCCGGCTGGAGCGCAATGACGCCATCGTCGCGCTCGGCGGCGGCGTGGTCGGCGATCTCGCCGGCTTCGTCGCGGCCAGCGTCCGGCGCGGCATGCCCTTCGTCCAGATGCCGACGACGCTGCTCTCCCAGGTGGATTCCTCCGTCGGCGGCAAGACCGGCATCAACGTGCGCCACGGCAAGAACCTGATCGGCGCCTTCCACCAGCCCGCGCTCGTGCTGGCCGACACCGCAACGCTCGACACGCTGCCGCTGCGCGAATTCCGCGCCGGCTATGCCGAGACCGTCAAGTACGGCCTGCTCGGCGATGCGAGCTTCTTCGCCTGGCTGGAGGACAACCACGCCGCCGTCTTCGCCGGCGGGGCGGAGCGCGAGGAAGCCATCGCCATCTCCTGCCGCGCCAAGGCGGCCATCGTCGCCGAAGACGAGTTCGAGACGGGCACCAGAGCGCTGCTCAATCTCGGACACACCTTCGGTCACGCGCTGGAAGCGATCGTTGCCTATGACGGCACGCGCCTCGTCCATGGCGAGGGCGTTGCCATCGGCATGCGCCTCGCCTTCGACTTTTCCGTGCGTCTCGGCCTCTGCCCGCCGCAAGACCGGGATCGCGTCGCCGCGCATCTTGCCAGCGTCGGTCTGCCCACCCATATCAGCGATATCCCGGGACAGATGCCGCCGGCCGAGAGCTTCCTCGACATCATGGCGCAGGACAAGAAGGTGAGCCGCGGGGCTCTGACCTTCATTCTGGTGCGCGGCATCGGCGAAGCCTTCATCGAGCGCGGTGTCGATCCCGCCGCGCTGCGTGATTTCCTGACGGATGAACTGGCCGGCCGGTCCTGATCGCGCGCGGCCTTCACCGCCGCGAACCCGGCGCCAACACGAGCGAGACGACAACAGATGAGTGACGCAAGCCTCTGGCTTTCCATCCTCGCGATCATTGTCCTGCTGGTCATGTCCGGTTTCTTCTCCGGCTCCGAGACCGCGCTGACCGCGGCCTCACGTGCCCGCATGCTGCAGCTGGAGAAAAACGGCGACCGGCGCGCGACCGTCGTCAGCCGCCTGATCATGGTCCGCGAACGGCTGATCGGCGCGCTCCTGCTCGGCAACAACCTGGTCAACATTCTCGCCTCGGCGCTCGCCACCAACGTGCTGCTGAGCCTGTTCGGCGATGCCGGCGTCGTCTACGCCACCCTGGTGATGACCGCCCTCGTGCTGATCTTCTCCGAGGTGCTGCCGAAAACCTGGGCGATCTCCAATCCGGACAGCTTCGCCATCGCCGTCTCGCCGGTGGTCCGCGTCGTCGTGATCGTCTTCGGGCCGGTCGTCAGCGCCGTCGAAATGATCGTGCGTGCCCTGCTGCGCCTGTTCGGTGTCGACGTGTCGGAAAACCGCAACGTGCTCTCGGCCCATGAAGAGCTGCGCGGCACCGTCGACCTGCAGCATCTGGAAGGCGGCCTGGTGAAGGCCGAGCGCGACCGTATCGGCGGTCTTCTCGATCTCGCCGACCTGGAAGTGTCGGACGTGATGGTCCACCGCACCAAGATGAACACGCTGAACGCGGACGAACCGGTCGACAACCTGATCCAGGAAGCCCTGGCCAGCCCCCACACGCGCCTGCCGCTGTGGCGCGGGCAGACCGACAATTACATCGGCGTCCTGCACGCCAAGGACCTGCTGCGCGCCCTCGCGGCGGCCGGCGGCGACACCTCCAGCATCGAGATCGAGCAGATCGTCTCTCCGCCGTGGTTCGTGCCGGACACCACGAGCCTGCAGGACCAGCTCAACGCCTTCCTGAAGCGCAAGGCGCATTTCGCCCTCGTCATCGACGAGTATGGCGAGGTGATGGGCCTGGTGACGCTGGAAGACATCCTGGAGGAGATCGTCGGCGAGATCTCGGACGAGCACGACGTGGAGCTTGCCGGCGTGCGTCCGCAGCCGGACGGCTCGATCATTGTCGACGGCGGCGTGCCGATCCGCGACCTCAACCGTGCCGTCGACTGGCGACTGCCGGACGACGAGGCGACCACGATCGCGGGACTGGTGATCCACGAGGCCCGCATGATCCCCGAGGAACGGCAGGCCTTCACCTTCCACGGCTACCGCTTCACCGTGCTGAAGCGCGAGAAGAACCGCGTGACGCGCCTGAAGATCACGCCGCTGTCCAAGGCCGTGGCCGGCTCGGTCAAGGCCGTGTTCGCCGGCCAAGCGGCCGCGACAGCCCAGGCACCGACCCCCACCGTCCAGCCGGGCTGATCGGCCCGGCCCGGCGAAGGGTCTGGTTCAGGCGAGAGACGCCGGTCCGCCACCGCGCGGGTCGCGCTCGTCGGGCGTGCGGACTTCAATCGCCAGCGCATGAAGGCCGGCGTCGAAAGCCGGCTTCAGGCAGTCGTTGACGGCCCGGTGTCGCGCGACGCGACTCTGGCCGGCAAGCGCCTGTGCCACCATGCGAATACGAAAATGGGTCTCGCCGCCCTCGCGCCAGCCGCCATGTCCGCGGTGGCGCTCGGATTCGTCGATCACCTCGAGGCTCTGCGGGGCGAAGGCCTCGCGCAGACGCTGTTCGATCAGGTCCCGGATGCTCATGCCCTCCATGTGACAGACTTTTCGGCGCCGTCAAGACCTTGCCGAAGGTGCCCCCCTCCCCCTATTTATGCGGATCGCCGTGGCAAGAGCCGCGCATTCCCGCCCCGCAGATCACGGAAACTGGACCAGGACCGGTGGCTTCGGACATCTTCGACCGCATTCGCATCAGCCCGAAGCGCAGCCGCGCTGCGGAGGAGGAGTTCGTGTGCGAGCGGACCTGCGACTGGGAAGGCTGCGACGAGCCCGGCACCCACAGGGCGCCGAAGGGGCGCCATGCCGATGGCGAGTACCACCATTTCTGCCTCGCCCATGTGCGGGACTACAACAAGTCCTACAACTATTTCGCCGGCATGGACGACGATGAGACGCGCGCCTACCAGCGCGACGCCCTGACCGGCCATCGCCCGACCTGGAAGATGGGCGTCAATGCCAAGGCGGCCGGCGAAGGTGCCCACGCCTGGTCGGATGTCGACCCGCGCCAGGCGGCCAAGGCCCGCGCGGAGGCCCGCAAGCGCCCCGGGCGCGGCGGCCGCACGGAAGGAAGCGGCGCCCGCGCGCCCAAGCTGAAGCAGCTGGAGGCACGCGCCTTCGACACGCTCGGCCTGCCGCATCATGCCCGCGACGCCGAGATCAAGGCCCGCTACAAGGAACTCGTGAAGCGGCTGCACCCAGATGCCAATGGCGGCGACAGATCGCTTGAAGACCGGCTACGCGAGATCATCAACGCCTATTCGCTGCTGAAAAAGGCCGGCTTCTGCTGAAGCCACCGGACTGCCTTGTCCTTAAGCAGGCTTGCCAGTTGGTCCGGATAGGCTATGAAATCGTAGACCTCCCGGTTTTGAGGATCGCGCCCGGCCCCGCCGGCCTGCGGTTTCCCGTCGCAGGGAGATCCCTTTCCCGGCGCAATTCGCGCCAGCGCCGCCAGCGACGAGGCGTTTTCACTTGGCCGAACGGGGCTCTGGCAATAGGGTCTGGTTCGAATTTCGCGCCGTGGCGGCATCACGGTGCAGTGCGACATCGCGGATCCCGCCGGCGGCGGGCCAGCGGAGGAAAGATGACTGACAAGACCATGCCCGTCGAAAACCTGCCGGATACCACCGTGTCCGTGCGCGAGACCTTCGGCATCGACAGCGACCTGACGGTTCCCGCCTACAAGGAGCCGACCTCGCATACGCCCGATCTCGATCCCGATTATCTCTTCGACCGGCAGACCACCCTGGCGATCCTCGCCGGCTTCGCCCACAACCGCCGCGTCATGGTCACGGGCTATCACGGCACCGGCAAGTCGACCCATATCGAGCAGGTGGCCGCACGGCTGAACTGGCCCTGCGTGCGCGTCAACCTCGACAGCCACATCTCGCGTATCGATCTGGTCGGCAAGGACGCCATCGTCCTCAAGGACGGCCGCCAGGTCACCGAGTTCCGGGACGGCATCCTGCCCTGGGCGCTGCAGAACAACATCGCGCTGGTCTTCGACGAGTACGATGCCGGCCGCCCGGACGTGATGTTCGTCATCCAGCGTGTGCTTGAGGTCTCCGGCCGCCTGACCCTGCTCGACCAGAACCGGGTGATTCGCCCGCATCCGGCCTTCCGCCTGTTTGCCACCACCAACACGGTCGGCCTTGGCGACACGTCCGGCCTCTATCACGGCACGCAGCAGATCAACCAGGGCCAGATGGACCGCTGGTCGATCGTCACCACGCTGAACTACCTGCCGCACGACAACGAGGTCGAGATCGTCCTGGCCAAATCGAAGCACTACCAGAACGAGGAGGGTCGCAAGACCGTCTCGCGCATGGTCCGCCTCGCCGACATGACCCGGAACGCCTTCATCAACGGCGACCTGTCGACGGTGATGAGCCCGCGTACGGTGATCACCTGGGCCGAGAACACCGACATCTTCAAGGACCTCGGCTTCGCCTTCCGCGTCACCTTCCTCAACAAGTGCGACGAGATGGAGCGCACGCTGGTGGCCGAGTTCTACCAGCGCTGCTTCGGCGAAGAGCTGCCCGAGTCCGCTGCCAACGTGGTGATGAGCTGACCGGCACTCCCATGCGCAATCCGCCTTCCGAGAAGAGCAAGCCCTCGAGCGAACCGCTGAAGCGGGCGATCGGCGACACGATGCGCGCCATCGCCGCCGATGCCGAGCTCGAGGTGCTGTTCTCCTCCGACAAGCCGTCGCTGTCGGGCCACACGGCCCGCCTGCCGGAGCCCTCGCGTCGCCTCACCGCCGACGAGATCGCCGTCACGCGCGGCCTCGGCGACGCCATGGCGCTCAAGCTCGCCTGCCATGACCCCGGCCTGCACCGCAAGCTGGTCCCGCAGGGCGAGACGGCCCGCGCCATCTTCGACGCGGTCGAGCAGGCGCGCTGCGAGGCGGTCGGCGCCAACCGCATGCCCGGCGTTTCCGACAATCTCTCCGCCATGCTGGAAGAGCGCAGCCGCAAGGCCGCCTATGCGGACGTCGCCAGCCGCGAGGATGCACCTCTGGAAGAGGCGATCGCCTACATGGTGCGCGAGCGCCTGACCGGCCGGCCGGCGCCCAGGAGCGCGGAGCCGATGATCGCCCAGTGGCGCGGCTGGATCGAGGATAAGGCGGGCGACGCGCTCGACCTGCTCGCCGACCGGATCGAGGACCAGCAGGATTTCGCCAAGCGTCTGCGCAAGGTGCTGACCTCTCTCGAGATGGACGAGGACATCGGCCAGGAGAGCGAGAACGAGGACGGCGAGAACGAGGACGCCGAAGGCCGCAACGAGCGCGGCGAGACCTCCGCCGATGGCGAGGAGGAAAGCGGCGAGGACGAGGGTGCGCCGCAGGAGATGGAACTCTCCGGCGAGGAGACCGAGGCGGGCGAAACCGAAGGTCTCGATGGCGACCTGCAGGAGCTCACCCAGGACGACCAGGCGGATCAGGCCGAGGAGCCGGGCGAAAGCCGGCGCCGCGAGCTGCCGTTTTCCAACCTGCCGCTGACCTCGGACTACAAGTTCTTCACCAGCCGCTTCGACGAGACGGTTCCGGCCGAGGAGCTGTGCGACACCGCCGAGCTCGACCGCCTGCGCAGCCATCTCGACAAGCAGCTGGTCAACCTGCAGGGCGCCGTCGCCCGGCTGGCCAATCGGTTGCAGCGCAAGCTGCTGGCCCAGCAGAACCGCTCCTGGTCGTTCGACCTGGAGGAAGGCATGCTGGACACGGCCCGCCTCACCCGTGTCGTCACCGACCCGATGCAGCCGCTCGCCTTCAAGCAGGAGAGCGACACCAATTTCCGCGATACGGTCGTCACGCTGCTGCTGGACAATTCCGGCTCCATGCGCGGCCGGCCGATCACCGTTGCCGCGACCTGCGCCGACATCCTTGCCCGTACGCTGGAGCGCTGCGGCGTGAAGGTCGAGATCCTCGGCTTCACCACCCGCGCCTGGAAGGGCGGGCAGTCGCGCGAGGCGTGGCTTGCCGCCGGCAAGCCGGCCCAGCCGGGCCGCCTCAACGACCTGCGCCACATCATCTACAAGTCCGCCGATGCGCCCTGGCGCCGTGCCCGCCGCAATCTCGGGCTGATGATGCGCGAGGGCCTGCTGAAGGAAAACATCGACGGCGAGGCGCTGGACTGGGCGCACAAGCGCCTGCTCGGCCGTCCCGAGGCGCGCAAGATCCTGATGATGATCTCCGACGGCGCCCCGGTCGACGACTGCACGCTGTCGGTGAATCCCGGCAACTATCTCGAGCGGCACCTTCGCTACATCATCGAGGAAATCGAGACCCGCTCGCCGGTGGAGCTCATCGCCATCGGCATCGGCCACGACGTCACGCGCTACTACCGCCGTGCCGTTACGATCGTCGATGCGGAGGAACTGGCCGGCGCCATGACCGACCAGCTCGCCGATCTCTTCGACGAGCAGACGCAGGCGACGTCGCGCGGTGGCCGCGGACGGCGTCGCGCGGCCCGCTGACACCATGATCCGCCTGCCGGCGATCCGGCTTTCCGCACAGCGCGGCCTCGCGCTGGCGGCTTCCCTGTTCGCCGCCTTGCTGGTGGTCGAACCGGCCCCGGCTCGCGCCGTCATCGACGTCCCCTTTCAGGACGTGACGGTCCGCAGCAAGCGGATCGAGGCCTTTCGCATCGGCCGCGCCGACGAGCCGCGCTTCGGCGAACTCACCTTTCTCGGTGGACTGGAGCTGCTGTCCGGCAATCGTCACATGGGCGGCCTTTCGGGACTGGTGCTGAGCCCCGACGGCAGCCGGATGACCGCCATCGCCGACAACGGCCTGTGGTTCACGGCAACCATCGACGCGGAGCCCGACGGGCGGCCGCTCGCGGTTCGCGACGCCCAGCTCAGCGCCATCGTCGGTCCTGACGGCCGGCCGCTGATGGATCGCGGCCGCGGCGATGCGGAGGCCCTGACGCTGCGCCGCAATCCGGATGGTACCGGCGAGCTCTACATGGCGACCGAGCGCTACCACGCGATCTACGCCTTCCCCTACCCGCTCGCCGACCTGCGTACGCCCGGACGCGAGCTCGACCTGCCTCCCGCCCTGCGTCAGCTGCGCCACAACAAGGGCATGGAGGCCATCGCCTTCGCCAATTCCGGCCCGCTTTCCGGCACGCTGGTCGTGGTCTCGGAGCGCGGACAGACCTTCAACTCGAACCTGCCGGGCTTCCTGCTCGGCGGACCGACGCCGGGTACCTTCACGGTTCTGCGACAGGACTCCTACGACGCGACCGACGCGACCTTCCTCGACAATGGCGACATGGTGCTGCTGGAGCGGCGGTTCACCCTGCGCCATGGCGTCGGCATGCGGGTTCGCCTGCTGCCGGCAGCGGAGCTGAAACCCGGCGCCATGGTGGTCGGCCGCGTGCTGCTGGAGGCGGGCTTTTCCGAGCAGATCGACAACATGGAAGGCGTCGCCATCCACCGGAACGACGCCGGAGAGACCATCCTCACCATCATCTCCGACGACAACCGCTCGATCCTGCAGCGCACGCTGCTGCTGCGCTTCCGCATCGACGGCTGACCCCGCCGCGACGCGCATCCGCAAGGCCATGTTGACAATGGCCGCGCATGACGGCATCTAGACGCCGTCGAGGTTCGGACACTTCCCGTCCGGATCCGCGAGGGATCCCATGCCGAAGCCGTGCGCCCTTTCCAACGCCCCGTTGACCGCGACGAAAGCCGCGAACGGTGTCGCGTGCGCCGGCACGACCACGACGACGACCCGCAAAACGACCGCCTGACGGCCCTCTCGACCCGCGCTCCCCCGGGTCTGACGGGGGACCGAAAGGACCTGAGGCTCCCGCAGGGATGGCGGCTTCGGGTTGGCGGGGAGCGGCAAGAGAGGACTGAACAACAATGGCTTACAAGATCGCAGTGGTCGGCGCGACCGGCAATGTCGGCCGCGAGATGCTCGACATTCTGGACGAGCGCGGCTTTCCGGCCCGCGAGGTCGTGCCTGTCGCCTCCCGCCGTTCGCAGGGCGTCGACGTCTCCTTCGGCGACCGGACGCTGACCTGCCAGGCCATCGACCATTTCGACTTCTCGGACGTCGACATCTGCCTGATGTCCGCCGGCGGTACCGTGTCCAAGGAGTGGTCGCCGAAGATCGCCGCCAAGGGCTGCGTCGTCATCGACAACTCCTCGGCCTGGCGTTACGACTCCGACGTGCCGCTGATCGTTCCGGAAGTGAATGCCGATGCCATCACCGGCTTCACCAAGAAGAACATCATCGCCAACCCGAACTGCTCGACCGCGCAGCTCGTCGTCGCGCTGAAGCCGCTGCACGATGCGGCCACCATTCGCCGTGTCGTCGTGTCCACCTACCAGTCGGTGTCCGGCGCGGGCAAGGACGGCATGGACGAGCTGTTCAACCAGACCCGCTCGGTCTTCGTGAACGATCCGATCACCCCGGAGAAGTTCACCAAGCGCATCGCCTTCAACGTCATCCCCCATATCGATGTCTTCATGGAGGACGGCTACACCAAGGAAGAGTGGAAGGTGCTGGCCGAGACCAAGAAGATGCTCGACCCGAAGATCAAGGTCACCTGCACCGCCGTGCGCGTGCCGGTGTTCATCGGCCATTCGGAGAGCGTCAACATCGAGTTCGAGCGCCCGATCACGGCCGAGGAGGCCCGCGACATCCTGCGTGAGGCGCCGGGTGTGCTCGTCGTCGACAAGCACGAGGATGGCGGCTACGTCACGCCCTACGAGAGCGCCGGCGAGGATGCGACCTATGTCAGCCGCATTCGCGAGGACGCCACGATCGAGAACGGGCTCAACATGTGGGTCGTTGCCGACAACCTGCGCAAGGGCGCGGCGCTGAACGCCGTGCAGATCGCCGAGGTTCTGGTCAATCGCGGCCTGATCACCCCGAAGAAGGTCGCCGCCTGAGGCATTCCTCCTTCCGATCCGTTTTCCGCGCGGCGCGGCCCCCTGGGGCCGCGCCGTTTTTCATCCACTCCCCGCAATCCTGACAGGGCTGGCCGCGCCGGACAAAAGCCGACAGACTGCCCGTCCAGAACATCATCCGGGGAGTGAGTGAGACGATGAACAGGACACCACCACTGGCATCGGCGCGCAGGATCGCCAGCGCCGCCCTTGCCGCCTGCCTCTTTTGGGCTGGGCCCGGCCTTGCCCAGACGGCAGCCCCCACCGCGCCGCAGCCCGCGCCGATCCTCTCCGGCTCGGACCGTTTCCACCCCGTACTCGCCCGCAGCGGCATGGTCGCCAGCCAGGAGGCGACCGCGACCCGCGTCGGCCGCGACATCCTCGCCGCCGGCGGCAATGCCGTAGATGCGGCGGTGGCGATGGGCTTCGCCCTCGCCGTGACTCTGCCGCGCGCCGGCAATATCGGCGGCGGCGGTTTCATGCTGGTCCACATGGCCGGTAGCGGCGAGACGCAGGCCCTCGACTATCGCGAGCTTGCCCCCGCCGCGGCCAGCCGGGACATGTTCCTCGATGCGGACGGCAATGCGGACAGCGAAAAGTCCCGCTACTCGGGTCTCGCCGTCGGCGTTCCCGGCACCGTTGCCGGCTTCCACACCGCCCATGCCCGCCACGGCAGCGGCCGCTTCAGCTTCGCCGACCTGATCGCGCCCGCCATCGCGCTTGCCCGCGACGGCTTCCCCGTTTCCGACGATCTCTCCGGGTCCCTGAAACAGGCCCATCCCCGCCTGTCGAAGGATCCTGCCGCGCTGGCGACCTTCTACAAGCCCGATGGCGGTTTCTATGAGCCCGGCGAGACCCTGCGCCAGCCGCAGCTCGCGGCAACGCTGCAGAAGATCGCCGACGAAGGCCCGGACGGCTTCTACAAGGGTCCGGTCGCGGAGGCGATTGCCGCAAGGGTCCGCGAAGGCGGCGGCGACATGACCGCTGACGACCTTGCCGCCTACGAGGCGAAATGGCGCACGCCTGTCTCCGGCACCTATCGCGGCTACGAGATCGTCTCCATGCCGCCCCCCTCCTCCGGCGGCGTGCATCTCGTGGAGATCCTCAACATGCTGGAGCCCTTCGACCTTGCCGCATCCGGCTCCGGTTCGGCGGCGACGCTCCATGTCATGGCCGAAGCGATGAAGCGGGCCTATGCGGACCGCTCGGAGTTCCTCGGCGATCCCGACTTCGTCGACATTCCGGTGAAGGGTCTGACCTCCAAGACCTACGCCGCCTCGCGGATGGCCGACTTCGACACGGCGAAGGCGACGCCCGCCGACGGGCTCTCTCCCGGCAAGCCGGCGCCTTACGAAAGCGAGGAGACCACGCACTATTCGGTGGTGGACGGACAGGGCAATGCGGTGTCGAACACCTACACGCTCAACTTCTCCTACGGCGTCGGCATGATGGCCGGCGATACCGGCATCCTGCTCAACAACGAGCTGGACGACTTCTCCGCCAAACCCGCCGTGCCGAACGCCTACGGCCTCATCGGCGGCGATGCCAATGCCGTCGCTCCGCGCAAGCGGCCACTCTCCTCGATGAGCCCGACGCTGGTCTTCCGCGATGGCCGGCTGGTGCTGGCCACCGGCTCGCCCGGCGGCAGCCGCATCATCACCACCGTGCTGCAGAT
Organism: Stappia sp. 28M-7; assembly: GCF_014252955.1. NCBI lineage: Bacteria > Pseudomonadati > Pseudomonadota > Alphaproteobacteria > Hyphomicrobiales > Stappiaceae > Stappia > Stappia quadratibracata. Next base: position 4,658,797 of record NZ_JACMIA010000001.1, read on the forward strand.
CATCCTGAACGTGGTCGACCACGGCATGAACATCGCGGAGGCGACCGCCGCCCCGCGCATGCACCATCAATGGCTGCCGGACGAAATCCGTATCGAGGAAGGCTTCTCGCCGGACACGCTGGCGATCCTGCGTGAACGCGGCCACACGGTCGAGGAGCGCGCCACCATGGGCTCCACACAGTCGGTGATGGCGGTCGAGAACGGCCTTGCCGGTGCCTCGGACCCGCGGGTGCAGGGTGCGCTCGCCGCAGGCTACTAGGACAGCCGCAAATCGCCGGCGGGCTCAGCCCCGCCGGCGGGCCAGCGTCGCTGCCAGCAGCAGCACGTAGACGCCGCCGAGCAGCATCGGCAGCCCGTTGAGCCCGGCCGTATCGATGGCAAGACCGGAGATCGCCGGCCCGGCAAAACCGCCAACGCCCCACATCACGGCGAACCCGGCATTGCCAGCGATCAGCATGGCCCCGGTGAAGCGGCGGCCGAGCTCCATCAGCGCGATGGTGTAGACGCCATAGGCCGAGGATCCCCAGACGAAAAGCATGGCCCAGAGCGGCCACTTGGTTTCGATCAGCACGGGCAACAGGGCGGCACCGGCAATCGTCAGCAGGCACAGCACCACCATGACGAGGCGCGGTCCCCAGCGGTCGGCGACGGTCCCGATGGGCACCTGGAAGACGATGTTGCCGACGATCAGGACGGCAAGCGCCGTCGCCACCGCCGCCTCGTCGAGGCCATGCCCCAGGCCATAGATCGGGAACAGGGTCAGGATCGCCTGATCGAACGCGGCAGCGATTGCGGTAACCACCAGCAGGAACGGGATCAGAGGTGCGACGGTGCGGATCGACCCGGTTTCTCCGGCGGCAAACCGCGGCAGCCGATGGCGGATCGTGGCGATCAGCACCGCACATGTCAGACAGACCGCGATGCAGAGGAAGAACGGCGCGAGCGTTCGCGTGCCGGTAACGGCAAGCGTTGCCGGGCCGAGCGCAAAGCCGCCGGCGAGCGCCGTCGCATAGAGCCCGAGCATGCGCCCGCGGATCCGGTCGGGCGCCAGCTGGTTCACCCAGGTCTCGCTCGAGATGTAGAGCCCGTTGATGCCGACGCCGAGCAGGAAGCGCGCCGGAAACCACAGCCATAGCGACTGTATCATTCCGATCAGCGCGAACAGGACCGCAAGCAGCAGCGCGCAAGCAATCGCCAGCCGCGCCGCCCCGAAACGGATCGCCAGCTGCGGCACCAGGGGTGCGGACAGGATCAGGCCCAGCGCCATCATCGCGGCATTGCTGCCGATCAGCCAGGCCGGCGTTCCCTGCCGCTCCAGGATGAAGGACAGCAACGGATACGTCAGGCCCTGCGCAAGGCCGAACACGGCGATCAGCAACAAGACCACCGCGATCGCGGCCCGGTCGATCGTCTGCGGCGCACCGGGCAGATGCTCTGCCACCTCTGCCACCTGCGGCCGGTCGGGCACCGGGGCGGTCGGCGCCGGGATCAGGTCGGGTTTCTCGCGATCGTCGATCCCGCTCATGCGCTCCCGTCCGCCCTGCCGAGGTGATGCCGCATCGTCGTGACCGAGGCGAAGCCGAAAATCGGTCGCAGAAAGTCGAGCCGGCGCCGCCCCTCCTCCACGAATCCGCAACGCAGATACAGCGCCTTCGCCCGCGGATTGGTATCGACGACATCAAGCCTTACCGCGCGCTTTCCGGCGCGCCGGGCAATGGCCAGAATCTCGGCAAGCAGCGCGCTGCCGACACCGGCGCCGCGTGCTGCCTCCCCGACCGCGATGCCGTCCATCGCCAGCACGTCCTCGTCCTCTTCCTTGTCGAGAAGCGCGAGACCCGCAACCCGGATCGCCGTGCCCATCAGGCTGAAGCGCTCGCGGAAATGCCGCCATTTCGGCTCGAACAGCCCATGCCCGTCGAGGCGATAGCCGGCAATGCCGACGACGCGGCCGTCGATGATGGCGCTGACGCCGCGATCATGCTGCAGATGCGGCGCAAGGAATTCTGCCGCCGCATCCGCCGTTCCGAAGAACGGCCGCAGCTTCTGGAACAGCGCCTCGCAATAGATCCGCGTCGCCGAAAGCTCATCGCCGGGTCGCACATGGGAAAGCACGTTCATCGCCAGCTCCCGTCGCCTTGCCGTAATTTCACCCTGAGGTTGATCGGACAATTCGAGAGGTAATCGCCCTGCCGGGCCTTGCAAGAAAAATCGCATCGCAGGACATGAAACCGAAAGGCTTGCGCCCCGCGTCGCGGAGAATCAGGCTATCGGGGAGAGACGACAGCCTTTTGGGAAAGTGCTTCGGAACATGCCGGATATCGCCCCGCTCCTGGAATTCCTCGCCAGATCGCAGCTTGCCCGCGCGATGGCCGGCTCGGCAGACCTGCGCGAAGCCGCCGCGGCAACCCACCTTTTCGGGACATTGATGCTGATCGGCGCGGTGTTGCCGCTCAACCTGCGGCTGATCGGGTTCTGGCGCTCGGCCCCGCTTGCGGACCTTGCGCGCGTGCTCGGCCAGACGGCTTTTGTCGGCCTGCTGCTCGCCCTGGCCAGCGGCATCGCGCTGATGTCGACGCACCCTGTCGCGATTGCCGGCGACCCCGCCTTCCAGGCAAAGGCCGTCCTTCTTGCCGCGCTCGCCGTCAATGCCTTGCTGCTGCGGCTGGTCCCGGCCTGGCGCCTGCTGGACCAGGTCGACTCGCGCGGCACTATCTCGCGCTTCCGCCTGGCCGGCGTGCTGTCGCTCGTCCTGTGGGGTGGGGTCCTGGCCCTGATGCGCTGGCCCGGCCTGATCTGAGGGCCGCAGACGCCGCCAGGCCGTGACCTGCCCTACTGGGCGCGGCGATAGATGCCGGTATTCACCACCGACCCCTGTCCGGGCACCTCGACGCTCTGCTCCACTTCCAGGCTCTGCCCGTCGTCGGACAGGCGCCGCCGCGCCGTCATCAGGGTGAGATTGCCGCGCTTGGCCTCCGAGGTCAGCGTTTGCTCGTCCTCGAAATAGAGCAGCAGCCGGTCGGCGAGCCCGCTTTCCGACAGCCGCGCCCCCGGCGCTCCCGGCACGCCGGTGATCTCGCCGGAGATCTCCTCGCCGCTCGCCGAAATGATCGACATGCGGATGGTCACCAGGCCGAATTCCTCATCGATCCGGCAGGTCGCCGCCTGCGGCAGGTCGCTCTGGTCGAATTCGCTCTCGTCCAGGTCGAGGATCCAGGTTCCGAGAAAAGGGCCAATCTGCTCGCTGCTCATCGCTGCATTCCGCTTTGTGACGTTTCGCACCGGATCGTGACCCGGCGACCGCTTGCGCGACCTTGTAGCCGCGTTTACCAACCCTGTCATCGCCCCGCCCCTCCTCCGCCGCCGCGGAGCCTCTCCAGCCGGAGCCCCGCCCGTGACCTCGTCCGCCACCTCCACGCTCGTGCTTACCGGTGCCAATCGCGGCATCGGACTGGAACTCGCCCGCCGCTTCCTCGCCGCGGGCGGATGGCGCATCCATGCAGGCTGCCGCGCGCCGGAAAGCGCCGATGCGCTTGCAGAGCTCGCCAGTGCTCATCCGGACCGCTTGGTCGTCCATCCTCTCGAGGTGACGGATGCCGCATCGGTCTCCGCCTTCGCGCAGGCGCTCGGCGACACGCCGGTCGATCTGCTGCTCAACAATGCCGGCATGCTCAATCCGCACCAGACGCTCGACGATCTCGATTTCGATGCCTGGGAGCGCGAGCTGCAGGTGAACACGCTCGCCCCGATGCGCATGGCGCTGGCACTGCGCCCGCAGCTGCGGCGCGCCGCCAACCCGCGCATCGTCACGATTTCCAGCCAGATGGGCTCCCTCGCCCGTCCGCGGAGCGGCAGCTACGCCTATCGCAGCTCCAAGGCGGCGGTGAACAAGGCCATGCAGGGGCTCGCGCTCGACCTTCACGGCGAAGGCATCTGCGTCGTCGTGATGCATCCCGGGTGGGTCCGCACGGACATGGGCGGCGCCAGCGCCGAGATCGATCCGCAGGAGAGCGCCGCCGGCATCTTTTCCGTCGCGACCAAGCTCACCCTGGCCGATACCGGCCGCTTCCTGCAGTGGAACGGCGAAGAGCACCCCTGGTAGGGCGGCCGGCTCAGGCGGCAGCGGCAGCAGCCGCCCGCCGCTCCGCCATCCGGTCGACGACGAGATCCGTCAGCCCGGCCGCAGCCCACATGGCAAACAGCGTCGCCCAGGCGGTCAGCGCAAAGATCGACCCGCCGGTGACGCCCGCGCCCACGGCGCAGCCGCCGGCCAGCATGCCGCCGAACCCCATCAGGACGGCGCCGACGATGTAGCGGCGCATCGAGTGGCCGTCATGGAAGCCCTGCAGCCGCCATTCGCCGGCCAGCAGCGCGGCCAGCGCCGCCCCGGCGAAAACGCCCGGCACGAGGCCGATGTCGAAGTCGAGCGCCTCGCCCGGGGGCGTCAGCACAAGCATCAAGGTGTCGGCGGACGGCCCGGTGAAGGTCATGCTCTTCACCGTCATCGGCTCGAATGCCTGTCCTGCGAGCTGGTAGGTGAACCACCAGCCGGCCGCCACCGTCGCTCCCACCCCGGCAGCTCCGATCCAGCCCGAAAGGGACAGGCCGGCGCGAAAGGCGAAGACCATCGTCCCGGCGATGAACAGCAGGCCGATCCAGAGCCCTGCCTCGGGCGGCAGCTTCAGCAACAGCAGCAGATCGAGCGCCTCGCGCCCGCTGACGGTCCACATCCCGGCGATCCGGTCGCGCAGCGGCGAGAGGATGCCGTGGATCGAGGCTTCCGCCGCCACCGCGAAGATCAGTCCGGAGAGCAAGGCGCGAAGATTGCCCGTGGCCGAAAGCACCAGCAGCCGGCTGGCGCAGCCGCGTGCGAGCACCATGCCGATCCCGAACAGCGCACCTCCTGCAATCGCGCCGGACAGAGACCCGTGCGCCGCGAACTGCCGCGCCTCTGACACGTCGAGCGCTCCGGAAAAGATCAGCCATTGGGTCAGCAGGACCGCGCAGGAGAAGGTCACCAGCCACGTCGCGACCTTGATGCCAATGCTGCCGCGGGCGAACTCCACGGCCGCCGCCCGCAGGCAGAACCGGCTGCGCTGCGCAAAGGCGCCGAAGGCCATCCCGATCAGCAGCCCGCCGAGCGCCGAGGTCTCCGCCTCGCCGAGGGTCTCCAGAAGGCTGGTCATGTCCATTGCCGCGTCTCCAGGTCGTCCGGACACCCGCCCGGCCTCTCCATATTCGCATCCATGAATACATCGAACGCGCCTCGCCGACCTTGACCTTGCTCAAGCTTTCGCGCGGCTTCGCGCGCCGCGCTTGTCCGTTTCGGCGATGCCGACTAACAAGAGCGGATCAGCAAGGGCGGGGCGAGAGATGACAACCGGAGAAAGGCAGCAGGCGGAAGCCGCCGGAGCAAGCGGACAAGACCCGGTCTGCATGCGGATCTGGGGCGGGCTCGGCAACCAGATGTTCCAGTATGCTGCCGGTCATGCGCTGGCAAAGCGCCTCGGCGTCGAACTGCTTGTCGACCCGCTCGATCTCGACTTCGCCCATGCCGCCTTCGGTCTCGACCTGTTCGGCCTTTCCCCGCGCATCTGGCAGCCGGACACCGGCTCCCTGAAGGCGCGGCTGCTCGGCGCGCTGGGGCGCGGCGAGGGCAAGAAGCGGCAGAAGCTCTGGCCGGGGCCGAGCTATTTCCAGAAGGACTTCTGCCACGGCGATGAAGTCTTCTCGCTCGGGGCTGGTACCTATCTTGCCGGCTATTTCCAGTCCGAGCAGTTCTTCGCCGACTGCCGCGAGGAGATCCGTTCCCTGTTCTCGCTCGACCACGTCGCGGCGACCATCGACCCTGCCCGCCTGGCGCTCGCCGACGCCCCCGCCAGCGTCTCGCTGCATGTACGGCGCGGCGACTATGCCGCCAACGCCAAGACCACCGCCACCCACGGCCTGCTCGGCGCGGAGCACTACATGCGCGCGGCCGGGCTGATGGCGCAGCTGGTGCCGGACGCGACCTGGCTGATCTTTTCCGACGATATCGCGGCGGCTGACGAGCTGACGCGCGACCTGCCTCGCCGCACCCTCGTCGAGGGACAGAGCCGCGAGCAGGATCTGCACCTGATGAGCCGCTGCGCCCACCATGTCATCGCCAATTCCAGCTTCAGCTGGTGGGGTGCCTGGCTCGGCCGCAACCCGGACCGCCATGTCATCGCGCCGCGAAAGTGGTTCGCCCGCGACGAGCTGCGCCGGGTCTATGTCGACGAACTCTTCCCCTCCGGCTGGATTCTCGTCTGAGAAACAGGTACTCCCCTGACGGAAACAGGCCTCTTGCGGGCCAGGACACGGGGACCTGCGCGCTCATGAAACTCTGCGTCGCCATCTGCACGAGAGAACGGCCGAAGATGCTGCGGGCGTGCCTTGCCTCCGTCTGCGCGCAGTCGGTTCCGGACTGGGTGCAGGCAGAGATCGTCGTGGTGGAGAACCACGACCGCGAGACCTCCCGCCATGTCGCGGAAGAGGTGGCGGCGGAGACCGGCTGGGCCATCCACTACGTGCTGGAACCCGAGCTCGGCATTCCCTTCGCCCGCGATCGCTGCGGCACCTTTGCCGAGAGCGCCGGTTTCGACCGGGTACTCTATATCGATGACGACGAGATCGCCCATGCCGGCTGGCTCGAGACCATGGCCGAGGCGACCCGCGTGCTTCCCGCCGAGGTCCACTACGGCCGCGTTCTCTACACCTGGCCGCCCGAGACCCCCTCCTGGATGGTCCCCGAACAGGTCAACAAGCGCCCGTCCGGCACCGTTCTGACCAAGGCCGAGGGGCACAACACGCTGGTCGAGACGAAGGTGTTTCGCGCGCGCGAGGCCGGTGGCTTCGGCCTGCATTTCGACGGTTCCATGCGCTTTACCGGCGGCAGCGACACGGATTTCTTCACCCGCGTCCACGATGCGGGCGGGCGCATTGTCTGGATCCCGGATGCGCTGGTGGAAGAACTCGTTCCGGTCAATCGCACGACGCTGCGCTGGCAGCTGAACCGCACCTTCCGCGTCGCCGGCAACATCTCGCGCCTGCACGAAAAGCGCGCCGGCAAGCAGAAAGCCGCCCTCCGCAGCCTGCTGAAGGGCCTCGGCCGGATTGTCGGCGGCACCTTCCTGTTCATTCCCGCCGCCGCCAGCTTCGCCGTCTCGCCCGAGGGCGGGCGCCGTCGCGCCTTCAAGGCCGCCAAGCAGATCGCCTCCGGCCTCGGCTCCCTCGCCTATCTCGCCGGCCACCAGCAGCAGCCCTACGCCAAGGTCGATGGCGGCTGACGCCACCGCCGAAGACAGAACCATCGGTCATGAGCGACTTCTTCCGTTTCCCCTCCACTCCGCACCTTGCATGGCTGGGCGACAGAAGCGCACTACGCGATGACAAACTGCTGAGTGCAGAGCAGGCCGATGCCCTGTTGGCTCGACCTGTTGTGGTGGAAGAGAAGCTGGATGGCGCCAATCTCGGCCTGTCCCTGGATGCAGACGGCAACCTGCGCGCCCAGAACCGCGGCCAATATCTCGCCGAGCCCTATGGCGGACAGTTCTCCCGCCTTTCGGCGTGGCTCGGGCAGCACGGCCAGGCTCTAAGGAGCGTCCTGAAACCGGATTTGATATTGTTCGGCGAATGGTGTGCGGCGCGGCACTCGCTCGACTACGGCGCCTTGCCCGACTGGTTCCTTGCCTTCGATGTCTATGATGGTGCCAGCGGAAACTTCTGGAGCGCGCAGCAGCGAAATTCGCTGGCCGCGGAAGCCGGACTGACCGTCGTTCCCCGCATCCTCGAAGGACACACCTCACTGCCCGACCTGCTACGCCTCGTCGCCGAGACCCCAAGCCGCTATCGCACCGGTCAGCCGCTTGAGGGCGTGGTGGTTCGCCAAGACGCAGCGCTGACCTGCGAAGCGAAAGCCAAATTGGTGCGAGCCGATTTCGCTCAAGCTATCGAAGAGCACTGGCGCAGCCGCGCCATCGAGTGGAACTCGGTCGACTATACCCTGCGCGATTGAAGCGGTTGCCCGAGCAGCGATACGACCGTTTCGCTGGCACATGAGCCGGCGGTTAGCCGTCTGTAGGCTCTTTCCTGCCCAGCAGCCGCTTGCGGAAGGCGGGATCCGGCAGGGCGCACATGTCACCGCGCCCGAACAGGGCATAGCGGTTGCGGGCCAGCCATCCGTAGAGCCGGTCGCGCAGCGGCCGCGGCAGCACGAGGAAAACCGCCGTCAGCCGGCCCCAGCCGCCGAAGCTGCGACCGGCATGGATGATGGCTTCGAAGTCCGCATGCGCCACGCCGCGATCGATGAAAAGCCATGTCGAAGGATCGTCGGGCGCCAGCCCGTAATGCTCCAGCAGCGCCGCGCCGAGCGGGGTCTGGACCGGGCAGATGCGAACCCGTCCCGACCGGTCGAGCCGATGGATCATCCGTGCGCCCCAGCTGCAGACGGCGCATTCGGCATCCATCACCGCCAGCGGATCCGTATCGTCGAACGGCGGCACACGAGGATCGCTGCGGAAGGAAAACGGGTCTCTCGCCTGTCGCACCGACATCCGCCCTGTCCCCCGGTTGCCCGCTAGTCCTCGGTGCGGCCGTCGTCCGGACGGTCGTGCGCGTAGCGGTGTTTCAGCGGAAACTCCGGCAGCCAGGCTTCCCGCCGCACGGTCCACAATTCGTAGGTCGGCGTGAACTGGTCCGGCGCGTCGAGCGCACCGAGATTGATAATCACCTCGTCCTCGCTACGCCCGAAAACGGGCGATCCGCAGCGCGGACAGAAAAACCGGCCCTGATAGTCTGCGGCCTCTCCCTCGGTGGTCACCGCATCCGCCGGAAAGATCGCCGAGGCGTGAAACAGCGAGCCATGGTTCTTGCGACAGTCGAGACAGTGGCACAGACCGACGCGATAGGGGCGCCCCCTTGCCACGAACCGCAGATCGCCGCAAAGGCATCCGCCGGTGTGCTGTTCCATCACCCGTCTCCCATTTGTCCGGTGCGCCCTGCCCGCCGTCCTAGTCGACCACCAGCTTCAGCGGTGTGCCGGCCGGGATCGCCTGCCCCGGCGGGGTCTGGTTGAGGATCGAGAACAGCTCCAGCCGGCGGGCGGGCTCCACCCCGCTCATGCCGACAGCCAGCCGCTCCGGCGTGTCGCCGGCGTCGGCCCGGATCACCTTGATCCGCAGCGGCCGCAGCCGAGCGACTTCCGTCGGTGTCAGCTGGCGGAAGCTCTTCACCGTCGCCTCGTAGTCGCGGGTGAATTCCTCGCCGCCCGAGCGGGACGCGAAGATGAAGCGGTAACCGGTGCGCCCGATACGCACCACGGCGATGCGGAAGGACCAGCCCTCGGTCACAGCCGAGGCCGTGACCGCCGCCAACCCGTTCACCGTCTCCTCGCGCACGCTGTCGCGGATAAGACCGTTGATCCAGCCGCTGGTCATGTAGGCGGTCAGCGAGGGGAAATCGGTCAGGTCCGCGCCGTCGAAGCGCAGCGCCGTACCGTTCGGATTGCTGGCAAGAACCGCCTCCGGCGAGTTCTCGAGAATATAGCCCGGCGGCGCGGTGAAGCTGATGCCCAGCGCCTTGTGCAGGAACGACCGGCCGCGGATATAGCCCTCCAGCGGATCGTCGCCGTAGAGCATGCCGTCGATCTTGGTCAGATACGCATCGCGGTCGCGCTCGCCGAGACCGGGAGCACCGATCTGCCGTGCGGCACGCACCGCCGTCTGCACGCGCTCCGGTGTCGTCGGGTGCGAGGACAGGAAGTCGGGCGCGCCCTTGCCCGCACCCTGTGCGGACTGGAAGGCGGCGAACTGGCCCATGGCGGTCAGGAACCGCGCGGCGGCGAAGGGATCGTAGCGCGCCTTGGCCAGGGTGCGTACGCCGACGGCATCCGCTTCCAGCTCCTGGATCTGCGAGAAACGCGCGAAAGACAGCTGCGAGGAGACGATGGCCGCCCGCTGCTGGTCCGGGTCGCGCACCACATTGCCCAGCACCCGGCCGGCAAGCTCCGTCGCCTCGGCCCGCTGCTGGCGCTTGATCGCATGGCTCGCAGTGACATGCGCCATCTCGTGCGCCAGCACCGCCGCCACTTCGGACGTATCGGTCGCCAGCGCCAGCAGGCCGCGCGTCACATAGAGATAGCCGCCCGGCAAGGCGAAGGCATTGACCGCCGGCGAGTTCAGGATGGTGATCCGGTAGCTCTGCGAGGGATCGTCGGAGGCCTCGACCAACCGGCCGACCACCTGCGCCACGGCGCGTTCCGCGCCGCGATCCTCATAGACGCCGCCATAGGTCGCCACCACGCGCGGATGCTCGCGCGCGCCCAGATCGTTGGAAATGCCGGGCCGCAACGTGCCGGGTGCCGGCGTGCCGATCTCGATCGGCGACGACCCGGAAAACTGGCAAGCGGAAACGACCAGCGCCGCGGTGAAAACCACCGCGAGCCGGAGAGGATGCGCCGTCCGGCGCCGAACCAGACGCGCTGCTGTTCTGGACAAGCTGTTCACCGCCGATCGCCATTCCTGTCGAGCCGCTCGATCTGCGCAGGATGCACCAGGTCGATGGACGGACCGCCCGCCTGCCGCACCATGCCGCGCAGGCGAATAGCTGCCCCGTCAAGGGACGTGACGTCAAGCCCGGCATCCGCGAAGGCAGCCTTGCGCTCTGCGCTGATCGTCGCAGTGAAGTCGCGGCTCCAGCGGCCGCCGAAATTCAGGTAGACCATCGAGCGGGTCTCTCCGACAGATATCACCCGGCCCGCCACGAGAGTGTAGCGGCCGGTGCGCTCGGACAGCGCTTCAGGATCATGCGCCGACCACACCCGCTCATGCGCCCACAGGCCGGCCTTGCGCTGGCGCGCTGCGGTCTCTTCCTTCAGAAGGTGGGCAAGACAGTCGCGCCCGGCAAGCCTCGGCTCGACGACTGCCTGTCCCTGTCGCACCAGTTCGCGGGCAAGCCAGCGATCTCCGGGGGAAACCACCAAGTGGCCGGGGCGGCGCTGCCAGCGGTCCGTTTCCTTGCCCAGCGCCACGAACCGCACGCCCGCCGCACCGGTGTCGCCGGTTGCATCCGTACCCGCGATATCATCGACGACCAGTGACACCAGCTCCGCCTGTCGCAGCAGGCCGCCGGTCGACGTCCGCCACACATGCGGTTCGCCCGGCTCGGCCCGTGCTTCCAACGTTTCCGTGGCCGCATCGTTCCTACAAGCCTCAGGAAGTCCGTTCTCGTCGGCATTCGCCGCAGGAACGCTTCCCCAGACGCTGACGCCAGCACCAAGCATCAAGGCGCAAACGACCGCTCCCACGCCGTGAGGCGCGGGCCATGCCGCCATTGCAGTGTCGCTGCGCATCGCCATGATTGCGGGGCGTGTCTCCCGATGCTCGGTCCCGGTGCCGGACCGGATTCATCTTGCCGGAAATGGTGGCGGGAAAATGTCGCAGGCTCGCCCTCACGCCGCCAGCGCATCCTCCAGCGCACCGGACAGCTTGTCGACGATTTCGCCGATCTGGGCGTCTTCCAGGATGAACGGCGGTGCCAGCAGCACATGGTCCCCCTGCCGGCCATCGAGCGTCCCGCCCATCGGGTAGCAGACGAGGCCGCGCGCGAAGGCCGCCTTCTTCAGCACCGCGTTCAGCCGCCGCTCGGGCGAAAAGGGCGCCTTGCTCTCCCGGTCCTCGACCAGCTCGAGCCCCAGGAACAACCCGCGGCCGCGAATGTCGCCGACATGCGGATGCTGGCCGAACCGGTCGACAAGAGCGCCCATGAGCCGCTCGCCCATCTCGGCCGACCGCGCGACGAGCCCCCGGTCGACCAGGGCACTGACCACAGCGTGGCCGGCGGCGGCCGCTGCCGGATGGCCGATATAGGTGTGTCCGTGCTGGAAGAAGCCCGAGCCCTCCTCGATGGCGCGGTAGATGCGCCCGCTCGCCAGCATCGCGCCGATCGGCTGGTAACCGGCACCGAGCCCCTTGGCGATGCACAGGATGTCCGGCGCCACCCCATCCGCGTCGCAGGCGAACAGATGCCCCGTGCGGCCCATGCCGCACATCACCTCGTCGAGGATGAGAAGCACGCCGTACCGGTCGCAGATCTCGCGGATGCGGCGGAAGTAGCCCGGGACAGCAGGAACCGCGCCGAGCGTCGCGCCCACCACCGGTTCGGCGATGAAGGCTGCCACCGTCTCGGGACCGCGGGCCAGGATCTCGGCCTCCAGCTCGTCGGCAACGCGCAAGCCGTAGGCCTCCTCGCTCTCGCCATCCTCCTGGCCGCGATAGGCGTAGCAGGGCGAGATATGCGACATGTCGACCAGCAGCGGCGCAAACGGCTCCCGGCGCCACATGTTGCCGCCGGCGGACAGCGCACCCAGCGTGTTGCCATGATAGCTCTGCCGGCGGGCGATGATACGCGCGCGCGACGGCTCGCCGTTCTCGATGTGGAACTGCCGCGCCAGCTTGATCGCCGCCTCGGTCGCCTCAGACCCGCCGGAGACGAGATAGACCCGCTCCAGACCGGCCGGCGCATGGGCGATCAGCAGATCGGCGAGCTTCTCCGCCGGCTCGCTGGTGAAAAAGCCGGTATGGGCGAAGGCGATGGCATCGAGCTGCGCCTTGATCGCCTCGGTCACCTCCCGGTCGGAATGCCCGAGGCACGAGACCGCCGCCCCGCCCGAGGCGTCGAGATAGCGCTTGCCGGTCTCGTCGATGATGTAGCAACCGTCGCCGGCAACGGCGCGCGGCGGGCGCATGGCGGTATGGCGGGGGAAAATATGAGACATGGCAAGGCGTTCCCGGCGGATCGATCCCGAATGCGGTCCGGCGCCATGGCCCGAACAGGCTCGGCCCGACCGCTTCACGACAATAGGAAGCCCGCGCCGCCTTGGCCAGCCATTCCAGTCACTGCCCAGTCACTGCGTTGCGTGGGTCGCCAATGCGTGATCCATCGCCTGTTCCAGCCGGTCGTTGCCCCAGAACAGCTCCCCGTCGGCACAGGTGACGCTCGGCGCGCCGAAGATGCCGAGTGCCTTGGCTTCCTCGACGCTGGCACGCAGGCGCGCCTTCGCCTCGTCGCCCGCCGACAGTTTCAGGATCTCATCGGCATTCGCCCCGGCGCGCGTGATCAGCGTCGCCAGCATCTTTTCGTCGTCGATCCGCCAGCCTTCGCCGAACTCGGCCAGATAGACGGCGCGCGAGAACAGCGGCACCAGATCCGGTGCCAGCGCGGTGGCAATCCGCGCGGCCTTGAGCCCGTTCTGCGGAAACGGGTCGGGCCGGACGAACGGCAGCCCGGAGGCGGAACAGATCCGCTCCAGATCGCGCCACATATAGGCGCCCTTCACAGGCAAGAGGTTGAAGGGCGATGTCGTCCACCCGGCCTCGGCGAAGATCGGTCCGAGCAGAAACGGCCGCCAGCGCAGCTCGACACCGCGTCGCTCCGCCAGATCCTCGATCCGCATGGCCGCCGGGTAGCTGTAGGTGGAGGCGAATTCGTACCAGAACTGGACGACCGGACGGGGCATGGCGACTTCCTCTCCTGAACGCGGCTGCGACCGGCAGCCGCACGCATGGGGCCCGCCCCTTGGACAGGATGGGCCGGATCGCTATAACCCCTCAACCGCCCCAGGAAGACAACCGCAAACGCAGGTTCGATGACAGATACGCCCCCCTCGCCTGCGCCCTCCCCGGCTCCGCCCTCTGCCCGCAAGCAGACGGGTTTCGTCGCGCGGCTCGCAGGTGGAGAAACCCGAGCGCTTGCCCTTGCGGCGACCGGCTGCCTGATCGTCCTGTCGCTCTTCTTCCTGGCCTTTCCCGCCGTCGATATCGCCGCCTCGCGCCTCTTCCACGACCCGGCCGGCGGTTTCGTCCTGTCGCAGACCCCCTTCCTGCAGCGGCTGCGCGAACTCGGCCCCTTCCTGGTCAAGCTGATCGCCATCCTGTGCGTCGCGATCCTGCTGTGGCCCTTCGTCGTCGCGCCGCTGTCGCGGCGCCTGCCGCTGCGCGCACCGGTCTTCCTGTTGTCGACGCTGATCCTCGGCCCCGGCCTCCTGGTCAACGCGGTGCTGAAGAACAACTGGGGCCGCCCCCGGCCCAATGCGGTGGACCTGTTCGGCGGCGATGCGCCCTATGTCCGCGTCTGGCAGATAACCAACCACTGCGACACCAACTGCTCTTTCGTGTCGGGCGAGGCCTCCTCCAGTCTCTGGCTGGTGACGCTAGCTTTCCTCGCGCCGCCGTCCTGGCGCCGCGCGATCCTCGCGGTCGTCCTGCCGCTCGCCGTGATCCTGTCGGCCAACCGCGTCGCCTTCGGCGGCCATTTCCTCTCCGACACGCTGATTTCGTGGTGCCTGACGCTGCTGGTGATCCTCGGCGTGCATCATCTTCTCTGGCGCGTACCTGGCGCGGAGGCGCGCGCCGCCCGCTGGCGCAGCGCCTATGACGGGGCCGCCGATGCGGTCCGTGCCCGCGCGGTCGGCCTGCGGCAGCGCCTTGCCGCCTCCCTGCGCGCTTTCGCCGCGATGATGCGCTAAGGCCAGCGGCAGGCGCCCTTTTGCGCCCTTGGCGACGCCGCGTTTCCAACATTTTGCTGCCGCGAAGCTCTGGCATGGAAAAATGTCGGCACCTGCCGGCGGAACTCCGCCCCCATCCCCGCACCCTCGCGTGCGCGCGGGGGTGGAAAATCCGGCCGGCTTGCGCCTTAGTTAGCCGAGAGACGCATGCAAGCGATTCGCCCTCTTGCATCCGCCCGCCAGGCGGATATCAGACCGCGTGAAAGGAAGGCCGAGGGGCAGGCTCAGCCGATGAGTTCGCAGGACGATCAGCACACCGCGGCCGAGGGTACGGCCGGGGCCGACCGGTCCACGGCCGGGCGTTCCCGTTCGCGCGGACGACGGCTGTTGCGCATCCTGGTCTGCGGGTTCCTCGTCGCCGGTCTTGCCTTCTATGGCGGCTCCTTCCTGCGCTTTGCGGCCACCGTCGCCGGCTACCAGAACAACGACGCGGCCCGCGCCGACGCGATCGTCGTGCTGACCGGCGGCAGCGAACGGGTCAAACACGCGCTGAACCTCCTGCAGGCCGGCAATGCCGAACGGCTGCTGATCTCCGGCGTGCATCCCGAGACCACCCCGAAACAGATCGTCAGTTCCACGGCCAGCGACCTGTCGCTGTTCTCCTGCTGCGTCGATCTCGACCGCAATGCCAACAACACACTGGAAAACGCGTCCGAGACCGCGAAATGGGCCCGGGAAAACGGCTTTTCGCGCCTGCTGGTGGTCACCAGCGCCTATCACATGCCCCGCGCCCTGCTCGAGCTGAACTCGACCATGTCGGATCTGGACCTGGTGCCCGTGCCGGTACAGACGGCGGATCTCGCCTTCGACCGCTGGTACGAGGAGCCGCGCACAACGCTGCTGCTTGCCCGCGAGCACCTGAAATATCTGCTTGCCTGGGCGCGTATCGCGGTTATGGAAACGTCGGCGCCCTGACGGCACCGGCCTCGCGACTTGCCAGCGAAGCGGTCCGCGCGGCACCATGGCCGCAAGGTGCCCGTGTGCGGGCCCGGTCAGCCCGTCCCGCAACCGGTTGAGATCGATGCTGCTTCTTCGCTCGCTTGTGTTCCAGGTCCTGTTCTACCTCAGCACCTTCGTCCTGATGATCCTCGGCTCGCCGGTCTTCCTGCTGCCGCGCCGCCTCGGCTGGCCGCTGGTGCCGTTCTGGGCAAGGGTCGAGCTGTTCCTGCTGAAATGGATCGTCGGCATGAAGGTCGAGTACCGCGGCCTGGAGAACATTCCGCAAGGGGGCTACATCGTCGCGGCCAAGCACCAGTCGGCTTGGGAGACCTTCGCCCTTTTGCCGCTCTTCCCCTCGCCCACCTACGTGCTGAAACGGGAGCTGCGCTACATCCCGATCTTCGGCTGGTACACGGCGAAATTCCGCCAGATCCCCGTGAACCGGGGCAAGCGCTCGGCCGCGCTTGCCGCCATGACGGAGCGTGCCCGCGAGGCCGTCGCCGAGAACCGCCAGATCCTGATATTTCCCGAAGGAACCCGCAGGGGTGCCGGCGAGGAGCCGCGCTACAAGTACGGCGTCGCCCATCTCTACCGCTCGCTCAGCGCACCGGTCCTGCCCGTCGCGCTGAACTCCGGCATCTTCTGGCCCCGCCGCGGCTGGTGCCTCTATCCTGGAACGGTGGTGGTGGAATTCCTGCCGCCGATCATGCCGGGCCTCGACATCGAGACGTTCCATGCCCGGCTCGTCGAGGAGGTGGAGACCGCCTCCGACCGGCTGATCGACGAGGCTGCAGCCGAGGCGCCGGCCTCTCCGGTCGTCCGCCGGGCGCAGCAGCGCCGCGCCGCACGCGGTCTTCAATCTGCGTGAGGAATGATCAGGGCCGGGTCGAAGCGCCGGAAGACGGCGGCACGCGCCAGCAGCCGGACTGGCGCCCGGCGATCAGCCAATAGACGAAACCGGCCATGAAGCCGGTCGCCGCGGCGATCAGCGTCCCCGGCCGGATGTCCGCATGCGGGCCTCCCGGCCCCTCGCCGGACCACCACAGGAAGGTGGCAATGGCGCCGCCTGCCGCCAGGTGGAAGACAACCCCGCGCAGCCGCATCAGCTCTGCAATGGCGATCGCCACGAGCGCCGGCACGAAGGCCAGGCCGCCGATCACGCTCGCACCCACCAGCGACCAGCCGAAGGTCATGCCGACCACCACCGGATCTCCGGACGGATCCGCGAGCCCGCGCAGCAGGCCGAAGGCAACGAAGGCCGCCGCCGCCAGAAAGGCGAGGATCAGCCCCAGCACGATGCGGATGGACTGGGCCAGCAGCTGCCCGCCGTCGACCATCGCCTAGCTCGCAGCCGCAGCGGTTTCCGCCGCTGCCCGGTCGCGGGCGCGCATGCGCTCGGATTCCGACTTGAGCTGGCCGCAGGCCGCGAAGATGTCGCGGCCGCGCGGCGTGCGGATCGGCGAGGCATAGCCCGCCCGGTTGACCACCTCGGCAAAGGCCTCGATCTGCTCCCAGTCGGAGCATTCGTAGGGAGAGCCCGGCCAGGGATTGAACGGGATGAGGTTGATCTTCGCCGGAATGCCCTTGAGCAGGCGCACCAGTTCGCGCGCATCCGCAAGGCTGTCGTTGACGCCCTTCAGCATCACGTATTCGAACGTGATGCGGCGGGCATTGTTCAGCCCCGGATAGGCCCGGCAGGCGCCCAGCAGCTCGGCGATGTTCCACTTCTTGTTGATCGGCACCAGCTCGTCGCGCAGCTCGTCGCGCACCGCGTGCAGCGAGATCGCCAGCATGCAGCCGATTTCCGCGCCGGTGCGCTCGATCATCGGCACCACGCCGGAGGTCGACAGGGTGATGCGGCGCTTCGACAGCGACAGGCCCTCGCCGTCCGAAGCGATCAGCAGCGCCTTCTTGACGTTGTCGAAGTTATAGAGCGGCTCGCCCATGCCCATCATCACGATGTTGGTGACCAGGCGCCCCTCGCTCGGCACGGCCGCTCCCGCGGGTGTCTCTCCCTTGGGGAAGTCGCCGAGCCGGTCGCGGGCGACCAGGATCTGGGCAAGGATCTCTTCCGCCGTCAGGTTGCGCACCAGGCGCTGCGTGCCCGTATGGCAGAAGGTGCAGGTCAGCGTGCAGCCGACCTGCGAGGACACGCAGAGCGTCCCGCGCCCCTCCTCGGGAATATAGACGGTCTCGATCTCGACCGGACGGCCGGCTCCGCGCGGGGGGAAGCGGAACAGCCACTTGCGCGTGCCGTCGCTGGAGATCTGCTCAGACACCATCTCCGGGCGGCGGATGCTGAAGGCCTCGGCCATCTTCGCGCGAAGGTCCTTGGCGATGTTGGTCATGTCGGAAAAGTCCGACGCTCCGCGCACATAGAGCCAATGCCACAGCTGGGCGACGCGCATGCGCAGCTGCCGTTCGGGCACACCGATGCCGGCCAGCGCTTCGGCCAGCTCCGTGCGGTCGAGCCCGATCAGCACAGGCTTGTCTCCGGGCGCTTGCGCCACGGAAGGGACCTGCGCGGCCACGGAAGCTGCCGGGGCGTCCTCGGGCGTGCTGGTTGCGGTGTCGTGCTGCATCAGGCTCATGTCGTCGGTCCGTGATGACGTGGGTTTGCCGGGGCGCCCTGAAAGGATGCGGTCCGCCCGCCCTCTTCCGCAAACGCCGAAAAGGCGGCGCCGGTCTGGCTGCCGCCGGTGCTGTCCGGTCCTGATCTGCTTCCGCCCCATGCCGGAGCCGAAGACCGCAGTCCGGAAACGCCCGAACCGTCCCGCCCCTTAGCTAAGGGCGAGACGGTTCGTGTTTCGGGGGTCTTATACAGCAAGCCGGGCCGTTTGTGAGCCCCAAAGCGCATGCACCCCGCGCGGAGCGGGGTCGCTCCGGAGGGGTATGCTGGCTCGGAAGGGCCCGGCCACCGGCCGGACATCCTGGCTTGCTTGCAGGCGCTACTGGCAGGCCCTGTCCGCGGCGGTGACCGCAGCCGTGATGCCCGACAGGGAGAACTCGTAGGTGGTCTGCGTACCGCGCGCCGAAACGCCGGTAACGACCATGCCACGACCGGCCTTCATCGCGGCGACGAGCTGGCGCTCTTCGGTCGCGTTGGCCATCCAGGCGCCGTCGTTCTTCGTGAACATCGTGAACTTCTGGCCGTCCACGTCGACGGAAACCGACGACTGTTCCTTGAAGGCGTAACCGACGATCACGCTGGGCTCGTTGTTGACGTTCTCGCCAGGCCGGTTCGACACGAAGAAGAACACATCTCCGTGATTGCGATCGCTCGGCGAGAGCTTGGTCGGCTTGGACAAGGCATAGCACACCTTGCCCTTGGAACCGCCATAGGAGTAGGCGTCCCAATTATTGTGCTGACTGACAAGAGTCGGCGTCTGGGCATGCGCCGACGCGCCCGTGAGGACGAGTGCCAGAAGAGCCGGGAAGAGCGTTCTTGCTTGCATCATCTCCTAAACCGCTACTGCTAACTATCCGGAATGGATCGAATTTGCTGAGCAATCGTCACCTTGTCTTAAGGTTATCGCCCAGCAGGTTACGAAAGGGTTGATAAACTCGAAAAGCCGACAGGCAGCTTCGCAAACCCGCTACGATCACTGGATGGCGCACGCTGGCCGCACAAATCGGGCAAGAGTGTGACACTTTTGCCAAGCTGTCCTTACCCCTTCCGGGGATTGACGAAACCGCCCTGCCCGGTCTGATGTTAGGAGGAGGCGTCCGGCCGGCATATGCACATCGACGCAATGCCCGACATCCGCTATTTGGACAGTAGCTATCGGAACCCCTGTCGCAGCACACAGACCCGGACGAAGAAAGACAGATGAGTCAGGCCAACCCGACATGTCGGATGCGTTTCGGCCGGATGCGGACGGGAGTAGCGTGCGCGTGACCGGCGACGACCGTTTCTCCCGGCTTATCGAGCGGGTTGCGCTAGACCGCGACCGCACGGCCTTTGCCGAGCTGTTCGATCATTTCGCGCCGCGCCTCAAGGCCTATCTGATGCGCCTGGGGTCGGAGGCCGCCACCGCCGAGGAACTCACCCAGGAGGTGATGATCACCCTCTGGCGCAAGGCGGGACTTTTTGACGCAAGTCGCGCCACTGCCGCAACCTGGCTGTTCCGCATCGCCCGCAACCGGCGGATCGATTCCCTGCGCCGCGACCGCTCCGCCCTGCTCGATCCCGAGGATCCGAGCCTGCGGCCGCCCGTGCCGGAAGACCAGGACGAGGAGCTCGATGCGCGCACCCGCGAGGACCGCGTGCGCGAAGCGATGAAGGAGCTTCCCGAGGAACAGGCGGACCTGATCCGTCGCGCCTTTTTCTCCGGCCTGTCGCACAGCCAGATCGCCGAGGAGACCGGCCTGCCGCTCGGCACCGTGAAGTCGCGCATCCGTCTCGCCTTCACGCGCCTGCGCCGCATCCTGGAAGCCGACGACGCAATCGATACGCAATGACCCCGCACAAGCCTATGCGGGGTCATTAATTCTTCTTTGAAATCAGATATTTATCTGAAAATCACTTCTTCGGGAGCGGGTCGAACCGCTTCCGAATCGATCAGCCCTGAACGCCGAGCAACCGGCAGATTTCGTCGAGCTGTTCGAGCGAGGCATACTTGATCTTGAGCTCGCCCGCGCCCTTGTCCTGCTTGTGGGCAATGGCGATCTTCAGGCCCAGCGTATCCGTCAGCCGCTTTTCCAGCGCCTTGGTATCGGCATCCTTCTCCGGCTTCGCCGCCTTGCCGGCATTCGTCCGGGAAAGCGCCTGCGGGTCCTGTGCGAGCTTCTCCGCCTCGCGGACGTTCAGCCCCTTCTCGACAATCAGCTCGGCCAGGGCGGCCGGGTCCTGCGCGGTGATCAGTGCGCGCGCATGGCCGGCGGTCAGCAGGCCCTCCGCGAGGTAGTCCTTGACGGAGTTCGGCAGCTTCAGCAGGCGCAGCGTGTTCGCCACATGGCTGCGGCTCTTGCCGATGACCTTCGCCAGCTCGCTCTGGCTGTAGGAGAACTCCTGCACCAGCTGATCATAGCCGAGCCCCTCCTCGATCGGATTGAGATCGGCGCGCTGGACGTTCTCGATGATCGCCAGTTCCAGGGCTTCCTGGTCGGTGACCTCGCGCACCACCACCGGCACCATGTGCAGGCCGGCGCGCTGCGCGGCCCGCCAGCGGCGCTCGCCGGCGATGATCTCATAGGCATTGTCGCGGCCCGCCACCGGGCGCACCAGAAGCGGCTGCACGATGCCCTTCTCGCGCACCGAGCTGGTCAGGTCTTCCAGGTCGCTTTCGGTAAAGGTCTTGCGAGGGTTGCGCGGATTGGCGGTTAGGAACTCGATCGGCACCCGGCGCGTGTCGCGGGGCGGACGCGGGTCCGCCGGCGGCTCCGTTCCCACTTCGCCGATCAGCGCGGCGAGCCCCCGGCCCAGCCGCTTCTTCTTTCCGCTGTCGTCATCCGCCATCGTCATTGCCTGTTCTTGTTGTCGGCCGCCGAACCGTTGCGCATCCGAATCGTCATGCGGCAACGCCGCGCAGCGTACGCTCGCGCTGAATGATTTCCGAGGCCAGACGTAGATAGGCCTGGCTGCCGGAGCATTTCAGATCGTAGAGCAGCGCCGGCTTGCCGTAGGACGGCGCCTCGGACACCCGCACATTGCGCGGGATGATCGTGTCGTAGACCGCATCGCCCATGGTCTCGCGCACATCGGCGACCACCTGGGCGGAAAGGTTGTTGCGGCTGTCATACATGGTCAGGACGATGCCGTGGATCGACAGTTCCGGGTTCAGCGCCGCCTTCACCTGCTCCACCGTGCTGAGCAGCTGGCTGAGACCCTCCAGCGCGAAGAACTCGCATTGCAGCGGCACCAGGATCGAGTGGCTCGCAGACAGCGCGTTGATGGTCAGAAGGTTGAGCGAGGGCGGGCAGTCGATCAGCACATAGGTGAAATCCGCAGGCGCGGCCTGGCGCCCCTGCCCTGCCAGCTCTGAGATCGCCTTGCGCAGCCGGTGCGCCCGGTCGGAGCGGCTGGCGATCTCCAGCTCGACGCCGAGCAGGTCCATCGTCGACGGGGCGACCCACAGACGCGGCACCGCTGTGTCCTGGATCGTTTCGGCCAGCGAACAATCACCGATCAGCACGTCATAGGTGGAAAGATCGCGGTTGCGCCGGTCGATGCCGAGGCCGGTCGAGGCGTTGCCCTGGGGATCGAGATCGATCACCAGCACCCGCTCGCCGATGGCCGCAAGCGCCGTTCCCAGATTGATGGCCGTTGTCGTCTTGCCGACGCCGCCCTTCTGGTTGGCAAGCGCGAGGACGCGTGGAGACTGAGGAAGCATGCTCATCCGGTCTGGCCTTTCCCTGTCGCGCCGCGCGGCCTTAGCCCCGAGATCATGAGGAGCCGGCTGTCGGGATCGATGAGGCTCTCCCTTTCTACCAGATCGAACTCCCAAGCGTGAGCGGCACGCGCGACCTCGTCGCGGAAATTTTTTCCTTTGTGGAAAATCGCAGGCGCGCCGTGATTCTGGAAGGGCTCCGTATAGGCCAGCAGCTCGGAAAGATCGGCCAACGCCCGCGCCGATACCGCGTCGATCTCGCCCGCAAGCTCTCCCGACACGTCCTCGATCCGCGAGGCGTGCACCGTCGCCGGGCAGCCGGTCTCGCGGATCACCGTGCGCAGGAACGCGGCCTTGCGGCTGTTGCTCTCGATCAGGTGGACATGCGCCCCGGGCAGGCGCTCCATCTGCACCATCGCCGTTACCAGCCCGGGAAAGCCGGCGCCGCTGCCCAGATCCGCCCAACGCGCTGCGTCGGGCGCCATCGCCACCACCTGCAGGCTGTCGGCCACATGCCGGCGCCAGGCCTCCGGCAGGGTCGAGGGCGCCACCAGGTTCTGCGCCTTCTGCCAGTGCAGGAGCAAATTCACGTAAGTGGTCAAGCGCTCCACTGTTTCACGTGAAACTTCGAAAATTCCGTGAAGCACTTCCGGGCCGTCCTCGACGGCAAGCCGCGCCGGCCGGCTCATGCCACGGCCTCCCGGCCACCGGCGCGCGACACGGCTTTCTCCGCCTTGCGCACATGCGACAGCAGCAGCGTCAGCGCTGCCGGCGTCACCCCGTCGATCCGCGCCGCCTGTCCCAGCGTTTCGGGCCGTGCAGCCTCGAGCTTCTGCCGCGCCTCGTTGGACAAGCCCTTGACCAGCGCATAGTCGAGGCCCGCCGGAAGCATCAGGTCTTCATCCCGGCGCAGCGCATCGATGTCGGCCTCCTGCCGCTTGAGATAGACCGCATAGAGCGCGTCGATCGCCACCTGCGCGGCGATCTTCGGATCGAGCGCACCGATCTCCTGCGGCCACACGCCGGCCAACTTGTCGAGGTCGATATCGGGATAGGACAGCAGCTCGAAGGCCGAGCGGCGCACGCCGTCTTGGTTGATCGGCAGGCCCGCGCGCCTCCCCTCTTCCGGGGTCACCACCAGCCCAGACAGTACGTCGCGCGCCCGCGCCAGATCCCGGCACTTCGCCTCGAAGCGCGATGCCCGCTGGGCCGACACGCAGCCGATCTCCATCCCCATCGGCGTCAGGCGCTGATCGGCATTGTCCGCCCGCAGCGACAGCCGGTACTCGGCGCGCGAGGTGAACATGCGATAGGGCTCGTTGACGCCGCAGGTCACGAGATCGTCGATCATCACGCCGAGATAGCCCTTGTCCCGGCCGAAGACGACCGGCGCCTTGCCGCCGGCCTTCAAGGCCGCGTTCAGCCCCGCGACAAGGCCCTGCGCGGCGGCTTCCTCATAGCCCGTCGTACCGTTGATCTGGCCGGCCAGGAACAGCCCTCCGACCCGGCGCGTTTCGAGCGTACGGCCCAGCTCGCGCGGATCGATGTGATCGTATTCGATGGCATAGCCCGGCCGCAGCACGGCGACATCCTCGAGCCCGGGAATGGTCCGCAGGAATGCAAGCTGCGCATCCTCCGGCAGCGAGGTCGAGATTCCGTTCGGATAGACGGTCGGATCGTCAAGCCCTTCCGGCTCCAGGAAAACCTGATGGCCATCGCGGTCGCCGAAGCGGACCACCTTGTCCTCGATGGAGGGACAGTAGCGAGGCCCCCGGCCGACGATCTCGCCGGAATACATCGCCGAGCGATGCAGGTTCTCGCGGATGATGTCGTGGGTGCGCAGCGTCGTGCGGGTGATATGGCACGAGACCTGCGGCGTGGTGATCGCGTCGGTCAGCTCCGAAAATGGTTCCGGATCCGAATCGCCCTTCTGCTCTTCCAGCCGGTCCCAATGGATCGTGCGCCCGTCGAGACGCGCCGGCGTGCCGGTCTTGAGCCGCCCCAGCTCGAACCCGTGCGAGAGCAGCGAGGCAGACAGCAGGTTGGAAGGCGCCTCGTCGGCCCGGCCAGCGGCGATCTTGCGCTCGCCGATATGAATGACACCGCGCAGGAAGGTGCCCGTGGTCAGCACCACGGCGCCAGCGATCAGCCGTCGCCCGTCCGCCAGCATCACCCCGCTGACATGCCCATCGGTCACGGTCAGCTCGGCCGCCTCCCCCTCGACGACCTCCAGATTGGCGGTCTCGCGGATCGCCTCCTGCATCGCCTCGCGATAGAGCTTGCGGTCGGCCTGGGCTCGCGGCCCACGCACGGCCGGTCCCTTGCGCCGGTTGAGCAGGCGGAACTGGATGCCGGCGCGATCGGCCACCCGGCCCATCAGCCCGTCCAGTGCATCGACCTCGCGCACCAGATGTCCCTTGCCCAAGCCCCCGATAGCCGGGTTGCAGGACATCACGCCGATTGTGGAGAAGCTGTGGGTGACCAGCGCCGTGCGTGCGCCCATCCGCGCGCTTGCGCTCGCGGCCTCGCAGCCGGCATGACCGCCACCGATGACGATCACATCGAAGACAGGCTCGGCGGCGGATCCGCCCTTCATCCTGGTCATGTGTTTTGGCCTCTGCCCGAGCCGGCAAAAATCGGGCCCGGGATCTCAGGGCAGCAGCGGAGAAGAAGGCCCGCGACGTCGCCCTTGCGTGGATAACTCGTGAGGCTGGTGATACCCGAAAACCGGCGCGCCGGTCAAAGACAAGCAACGCTGCAAGCTCGCTTCGGCCATCCGTTTCGGATGAGTCTTCATTACGGTTTTGAATCGATCCTCGATTCCTGCTGTTTCACGTGAAACGCTCGTTTACTTCCCGATACAAAATTCGCGGAAAATCACATCCAGCAGGTCCTCCACACCGACGCGGCCGGCAATTCGTCCGAGCGACTCCCCGGCCCGGCGCAGGTCTTCGGCGCGGATTTCCAGCGACCGCCGCTCGACCAACGCATCGCCCAAAGCCGCCAAGCACACCTCCAGATGCCGCCGGTGCCGCTCCCGCGCAGCCAGCGGCTCGTCCAACCCGCCGACATGCGCGGCGGCGAAAGCTGTCAGCGCGGACATCAATGCGTCGACCCCTTCGCCGCTGCGAACCGACAGGCGGAACGCTTGCTCCCCGGTTCCGGCGTCCGGCCAGATCTCTCCCGCATCGGCCTTGGTCTCGATCCGCCACAGCGCGGTCGAGCCCTCCGGAGGACCCATCACCGTACCCGATGCATCCGTCTGCGGCGCCACCAGCCACAGCACCAGGTCCGCGTCGCCGGCGCGGGCCAGTGCCCGGCGGATACCCTCGCGCTCGACCAGGCCCGCCTCCTCGCGCAGCCCCGCCGTGTCGACCAGCGTCACCGGATACCCGTCGAGGTCCATATGCACCTCGATGACGTCTCGGGTCGTGCCTGCCTCCTCGGTAACGATGGCGACGTCCCGGCGCGCAAGCGCGTTCAGCAGACTCGACTTGCCGGCATTCGGCGCGCCGAGCAGCACCACCTGCACGCCGCTGCGCAGCCGCTCGGCCCGCTGCGACCGCTCCAGGTGCCGGGCGATTTCGGTCCGCAGGCGCGCGACCTCTTCCCACACCGCGGCCGAAACATCGTCCGGCACATCCTCCTCGTCGGCGAAATCGAACTCCGCTTCGATCAAGGCCCGCGCCCAGGTCAGCCGGTCCCGCCAGCCGTCATAGATGGCGGCCAGCGCGCCCCCGGCCTGGCTCATCGCCAGACGCCGCTGGGCCTCCGTCTCGGCTGCAATGAGATCGGCAAGGCCCTCCACCTCCAGGAGATCCATGCGGTCATTGTCGAAGGCCCGGCGGGTAAACTCCCCCTGCTCTGCCATCCGGCATCCCGGCACCATGGCCAGCATCTCGAGAACGGCGGCGACCACCGCCCGCCCGCCATGGCAATGGAGCTCGGCAACGTCCTCCCCGGTAAAGCTGGCCGGTCCGGGAAACCACAGCACCAAGGCCCGGTCGATCACCGCGCCATCGCCCGGTCGCCGGAGGTCGCGCAAGGATGCCCGCCGCGGGGCGGGACAGATGCCGCAGATCGTTTCGAGGACGAATCGTGTGCGCGGGCCGGAAAGCCGGATTACCGCGACGCCCGCCGGCACCGGCCCGCTGGACAGGGCGAAGATCGTATCCCCGCCTGCCCCGCTTCCGAGGATTCGAATCCCTGCCTCATCCATCGGCTTTCCCTTGGCTCCCGGCATCGACTGACCTAGCTTTCCAGACACGAGATGGCGAGTGCGCGTCGGACCTCCGACGCATCACGCTCATGCCCTGATATCGGAGAGGTCCATGACCGACAACCGTCTGGCCGACGCCACCAGCCCCTATCTGCTCCAGCACAAGGACAATCCCGTCGCCTGGCGGCCCTGGGGACCGGAGGCACTGGCAGAGGCCCGCGCCACGGACAAGCCGATCCTGCTCTCCGTCGGATATGCGGCGTGCCACTGGTGCCATGTCATGGCGCACGAGAGCTTCGAAGACCCGGACGTGGCGGAGGTGATGAACCGCCTCTTCGTCAACATCAAGGTCGACCGGGAGGAGCGCCCGGACATCGACCAGATCTACATGAGCGCCCTGCATGCCCTCGGCGAACAGGGCGGCTGGCCCCTCACGATGTTCCTTACCAGCGAGGCCGAGCCGTTCTGGGGCGGGACCTATTTCCCCAAGACCGCGCGCTGGGGCCGGCCCGGGTTTACCGATGTTCTCGAAGCCATCGCCGGCATGTACCGAACGGACCGGGGGCGAATCGATACCAACCGCAAGGCCTTGATGGACCACCTCCGCAAGGCGCCGCTCGGCGCGACCGCCCGCCTGCCGTCGGACCTGCCGATCACCGCCGGGCAGCGTCTTGCAGGTCTTTACGACAAGACCCATGGTGGCATTCACGGTGCACCGAAGTTCCCGCAAGCCTGCGTCAGCGAGCTCGTCTGGCGCACAAGCCTGCGCACCGGCGATGCCGAGGCCCTGCGCACCTGCATCCTCACGCTCGAGCGTATGAGCAATGGCGGCATCTACGATCATATCGGCGGCGGCCTTGCGCGCTACTCCGTCGACGAGCGTTGGCTGGTGCCGCATTTCGAGAAGATGCTCTACGACAATGCGCAATACATCTCCCACCTTGCCCGGGCACTCGCCCTCCCCGGTTTGGCTCCGCCGGTCGCCGAACTGTTCCGGACCCGACTCGACGAGACGGTCGCCTGGCTGCAGCGCGAGATGATGAACGGCCCGGCCTTCGCCGCCAGCCTCGATGCCGACAGCGAGGGCGAAGAGGGACGCTTCTATGTCTGGACGCCCAACCAGGTCGCCGCAGTCCTTGGCGAGACCGAAGAGGCCCTGCTCTTCTGCGAAGCCTACGACATCACCGCTCCGGGCAACTTCGAAGGCTCGAGCATCCCCAACCGGCTGATACCGCCGGAGGACGACGGCGGCGACGTGCTCGCACGCTTCGCCCAGGCCCGCCATACGCTTCTCGCCGCGCGCGAGACACGGGTGCGCCCCGGTCGCGACGACAAGGTTCTGGCCGACTGGAACGGGCTGATGATCGCGGGCCTTGCCGAGGCCGAGTACATCTTCCGCATCGCCGGTGTTTCACGTGAATCCTGGCGACGGCTCGCCGTCGGGGCCTACCGGTTCGTCATGGAGGAGATGCGCGACGACACCGGCCGGATGGCTCATGCCTGGCGGGATGGTCGAAGCACCCGGCCCGGTTTTGCCAGCGATCTCGCCATGATGATGAAAGCCGCGATCGCGCTGGCCGAAACCTCGGCCTCCATATCGGAGGCGAATCGGTTCCTGACCGACGCGAAGGACCTCGCCGCGCAGCTGGATCGGGACTTTGCCGCCGAAGGTGGCGGCTATTACCTGTCGTCCGTGGATGCCGGCGACGTCATCCTGCGTCCCCTCTCCCCGATGGACGAGGCCGTGCCGAATGCCAATGGCGTTGCCGCAGAAGCGCTGCAGCGTCTTTGGCATCTGACCGGAGACCAGGACGCGGAGGCCCGCTCCGAAGCCATCGTGACGCGGTTCGGATCCGAGATCGCCGGCAATGTCTTCGGGACCGCAAGCCTGCTCAGCGCCATGGACACCGGCGTCAATGCGTTGCTGGCGGTCCTGGTCGTGCCCGTAGAGGGCGATGCGTCGGATAGTGCGATGGCCTTGCGCCGCGCGGTGGCGGGTCTTGCCGACCCCGCCGTCCTCCGCCTGGAGGTCCCGACCGGTCATCCCTTCCCCGCTGGCCATCCGATGGAGGGGAAGAGCGCGAAAGACGGCCGACCTACGCTCTATCTCTGCCGGCAGGGCGCGTGCAGCGCGCCCGTGACCGAGGCAGCAGATATCGAGGCGGCGCTCGTCCAGCTCCTGGGACCGAGAACAAGAGCCTTTTAGGAGACGTGCCAGCCGGTCATATGCCCGCCTGCATTTCCCGCCACCGCTCCGCCTTCAGGCGATAAAGCACATGGCGCATCAGCGGGTGCCCGATGGGAAGGAGCGGGTGATCGAAGTCGCCATGCTCGTCCCGCTGCATGCCGAGACGGTCCATCACGCGCCTTGAAGGAGAATTCGTCACCGTGGTGAAGGAGACGATCTCTTCAAGGCCCAGAGTTTCGAAACCGAATCGAAGCCAGGCACGGGCCGCCTCGCTCGCATAGCCCATGCCCCATGCCGACCGGGCCAATCGCCAGCCGACCTCGACGCACGGCGCAAAGGGCACCGCGTAGCGTGGCCGGCTGAGCCCGACGAAGCCGATGAAAGCGCCGCTCCGCCTGACAACCACCGGCTGGAAGCAGAACCCGTCCTCGCGGCTTCGCTGGCGCGCAGTCTCGATCAAGGCGTCGCTTTCCTGCCGATCGAGCACGGAGGGAAAATAGCGCATCACCTCCGGATCGGCGGTCATGGCTGCAAAGGGCTCCCGGTCTTCGTCGGTCCAGGGCCGCAGCAGCAATCTCTCCGTCTCGATCACCAGGCTGTCGTCGCCCGGACGCAAGCGTGTGAAGTTCGTCATCGTTCCATCTCCGAATCGACCTGATTCACGTGAAACATGCGGGTCTTGAAAAGCAACACCCGCGGAAGCCATTCGGCATCCGCGGGTGTTTCACGTGAATCTTTCAAGATGGCGCGGGGCCGTGCCCCACCCCGCTCCGTCAGGTGTTCATGCTGTCGAAGAAATCGTCGTTCGACTTGGTCTGACGCAGCTTGTCGAGCAGGAACTCGATGGCGTCGACGGTACCCATCGGATTGAGGATACGGCGCAGGACGAACATCTTCTTCAGGTTCACCGGCTCGACAAGGAGCTCTTCCTTTCGGGTGCCCGAACGCTGGATGTCGATGGCCGGGAACACGCGCTTGTCGGAGATCTTGCGGTCCAGGATGATCTCCGAGTTGCCGGTGCCCTTGAACTCTTCGAAGATGACCTCGTCCATGCGGCTGCCGGTATCGATCAGCGCGGTCGCGATGATCGTCAGCGAGCCGCCCTCCTCGATGTTACGGGCCGCACCGAAGAAGCGCTTCGGGCGCTGCAGCGCGTTGGCATCGACACCGCCGGTCAGCACCTTGCCCGAGGACGGGACGACGGTGTTGTAGGCGCGGCCGAGGCGAGTGATCGAGTCCAGCAGGATGACCACGTCGCGGCCATGCTCGACCAGGCGCTTCGCCTTTTCGATGACCATCTCGGCCACCTGGACGTGACGCACCGCCGGTTCGTCGAACGTGGACGACACCACTTCGCCGTTCACCGTGCGCTGCATGTCCGTCACTTCCTCCGGCCGCTCGTCGATGAGCAGCACGATCAGGTAGCATTCGGGATGGTTGGTGGTGATGGACTTGGCGATGTTCTGCAGGAACACCGTCTTGCCGGTCCGCGGCGGCGCGGTGATCAGCGCGCGCTGGCCCTTGCCGAGCGGGGCGACCAGATCGATCACGCGCGAGGAGAAATCCTTGCTGGTCGGGTTCTCGACTTCCATCTTCAGCCGCTCATCGGGATAGAGCGGGGTCAGGTTGTCGAAATGGACCTTGTGGCGCGCCTTCTCGGGGTCTTCGAAGTTGATCTTGTTGACCTTGAGAAGCGCGAAATAGCGTTCGCCTTCCTTGGGGCTGCGGATCTCGCCTTCGACCGTGTCGCCCGTCCTCAGCGAGAAGCGACGGATCTGCGACGGCGAGATGTAGATGTCATCGGGGCCCGGCAGGTAGTTCGCGTCCGGCGAACGCAGGAAACCGAAACCGTCCTGCAGCACTTCGACGACACCCTCGCCGATAATGTCGACGTCCTGGGCAGCCAGCTGCTTGAGGATGGCGAACATCAGCTCCTGCTTGCGCATGGTGCTGGCGTTCTCGACCTCATGTTCCTCGGCGAAAGCAAGGAGTTCGGTCGGCGTCTTGATCTTCAGATCTGAGAGTTTCATTTCCCGCATGGGCAATGGATGGTCTTCTGCTAGAGGGGTGGAGAGGTAGATGCGTGTGATCCCGCGCCGCATATGGGCAACCCGGATCATCAGGAAAAGGGAATGGCTGCGGGTCGACAATCGGAGCTGTCGTTCCGACCTGGTGCTTCTCCAGTTCCGGTTTCGCACGCGGGTCAAGACCGCCGCTCCGGAACTTCGCCAACACCATGCCCGCAGGATGTGAGGTTGACGGAATCTACATTTTTAAATTCGTCAGGGCAAGCACCATTCGTCGAGTGCTCGCAATATTGTCACGTCGGGCGCAAGACTAACCCTCTCCGCCCGACGCAGGGTTATCACAGCTTAACCGCTCAAAACGGCTTGATCACCACCAGAATCACGATCAGCACCATAAGTACGGTCGGCACTTCGTTGACGATCCGATAGTGGCGAGAGCTGTGCGTGTTGGCATCCGCGGCAAATTGGCGCACGCAGCGCGCAAGGTAACCGTGCAATCCGCTCATCACGAAAACCAGCATCAGCTTGGCATGCAGCCAGCCCGACGAGAAGAACCCGCCCTCATAGGCAACCCACAGGCCGAAGATCCAGGACGAGATCATTGCCGGCGTCATGATCGCCTTGAGAAGGCGCCGTTCCATGACCTTGAAGGTCTCGCTCTGCGGCGTGCCCGGCACTGTCTCCGCGTGATAAACGAAAAGCCGCGGCAGGTAGAACATCGCGGCCATCCACGCGATGACCGAGATGATGTGCAGGGCTTTCAGCCAGAGATAGAGCATCGATCATCCGTTTCCAGAGGGAATTCTGCCAGGGACAGGCCCTGGCAGCCGTCAGGACGCTTCGAGAGGATCGGGAGCCTGACGCACGCGTTCGATCATGCGCGCGACGTTCTCCGGATCCGCGTCCGGTGTCACTCCATGCCCCAGATTGAAGACGAGCGGACCCTGTCCAAGTGTCGCAAGCACCTGGTCGACGCCCTCGTCCAGCGCCCGTCCGCCGGCCACGAGCCGCATCGGGTCGAGATTTCCCTGCACCGGAACCAGCTTCTGGATCTCGCGGGCAAGCCCGCCCGGCACGGTCCAGTCGAGGCCGACCGCATCGACGCCCGTTCCCGCGATGTAATCCGCCAGCCGCGAGCTTGAGGCTTTCGGAAAGCCGATGATGCGCGCGCCCGGCACGGCCGCGCGAACGCCGTCGACGATTGCCCGCGTCGGCGCGATCGACCAGCGGCGGAAACCCTCGTCATCCAAGACGCCCGCCCAGGTGTCGAAGATCTGCACCGCGTCGGCGCCGGCCTTCAACTGCCGCACCAGATAATCGATGGAGGCGGTGACCAGCTGGTCGATGAAGGCCTGCATCAGCTCAGGATCGCGATAGGCGCCGATCCTGGCGGCCGTTTGCTCCTGGGTGGTGTGACCGGCCACCGAATAGCAGGCGACCGTCCAGGGGGCTCCGCAGAAGCCCAGAAGCGTCACCTCGTCCGGGAGTTCCCGGCGCAGGCGCGCCACGATCTCGATGACGGGGTCGAGATGCCCGACAGCGCGCCTCTGATCGAGATTGCCGACGAGCTTGTCGCTGAGCGGTTCCAGCACAGGTCCGCGCCCTTCCTCGAAGCGAACGGGATATCCGAGCGCATCGGGAACCACGAAAATATCCGAGAAGAGAATCGATGCGTCGAAGCCGTAGCGCCGGATGGGCTGCAAAGTGACTTCCGTTGCAAGCTCTACGTCGTAACAAAATTCAAGAAAGTTAACTCTTTTTGAACGGGTGGCACGGTACTCGGGAAGATACCGGCCGGCCTGTCTCATCATCCAGATCGGAGGCGGCCAGAGCCTTTCGCCGGCCAGCACCTGCATGATCCGTCGCGACGCCGTCTGAGACACGAGACCCCCTTTAAAAAAGAAAAGAATCCTTGAAAGAGGATTCTGTTGTTTTTGTTTGGCACTGGACAACCGGGATTATCGGTTGTCGACACGGCTCCACATGACCTGTTCGCTCACTGCCTGTCGAGGGGTTTCGGGCATAAGCCCTTTTACCCATGATGGTGATAACCCGGATTTCGCTTTCAAATCAGACGACTGAAGCTTTGTTAACCATCTGTTAACCTTTAAGGCACGGTCGAACAATCTGGGGACGGGCGAAGAACAATCCGGTTTTCCCCGTTATCGGCGATCCTTCCGTCTCCGGCTCTTGCCCGCCTGTGCAGTGTTGATTGTTTTCGCGCTTCGGGCATGGTTTTGCGGGTCCGGCCTCGAAAGGGCCTGTTTGACCACACTAACCAGCACAAACGCCGCGGGCAGGGGATAACAGCTTGGGTAAGACTCGTAACTTCTTCCACCTGCACATGGTTTCGGACTCCACCGGTGAAACTTTGATGACGGTGGCACGCGCCGCGACGGCCCAGTACGAGGACGTGCAGGCGATCGAGCATGTCTATCCGCTGGTGCGTTCGACGCGGCAGCTCGACCATGCGCTCGACGAGATCGAGCATGCGCCGGGCATCGTCCTCTACACGCTGGTCGACCCGGAGCTGGCCGGCCGGCTGGAGCAGGCGGCGCGGGCTGCCGGCGTTCCTTGCGTCAACATCCTCTCGCCGGTCTTCGCGGTCTTCCAGTCCTATCTCAATGTCCGCCTGACCGGCCGTATCGGTGGCCAGCACGCGCTCGATGCCGACTACTTCCATCGCATCGAGGCGCTCAATTTCACCATGCTGCATGACGATGGGCAGATCCCGGACAATCTCGACGAGGCGGATGTGGTGCTTCTGGGCGTCAGCCGCACCTCGAAAACGCCGACCTGCATCTACCTGGCCAATCGCGGCATCAAGGCGGCGAACATTCCCATCGTTCCGGACATCCCCCTGCCCCGCCAACTCGGCGAGCTGCGCCGGGCGATGGTGGTTGCCGTGGTCGCCTCGGTGGAGCGCATCCAGCAGGTGCGGCAGAACCGCATTCTCACGCTGAATGCGGGCGGCTTCGAGAACGAGACCTATGTCGACCGCCGGGTGATCGCCCGCGAGATCGCGGTAACACGCAAGATCTGCGCCGAGCACGGCTGGCCCCTGATCGATGTCACCCGCCGCTCCATCGAGGAAACCGCCGCGGAAATCATGAGCTTGTACCGGGCTCACAAGAGCACTCTGGCAAACGGCGGCGTGGCCTGATATCGCCTGAAGCGGCCTTCAACAGCTTGCGGATGGGTTCATGACCGACATCATTCTCGCCAGCGGCAGCCGGATCAGGGCCGAGCTGCTCGCCAATGCCGGCCTTGCCTTCCGGGTCGACCCGGCACAGGTGGACGAGCGCGCCGTCGAGGCGCCGCTGCTGGAGGCCGGCTTTCCTCCAGAGGACATCGCCCGGGTTCTGGCCGAGGCCAAGGCACAGGAAACGAGCGCCCGCAATCCCGGGGCGCTGGTCATCGGCGCCGACCAGGTGCTCGAGTTCGACGGCCGCCGCCTGACCAAGCCCGAGGATATGGAGGCCGCCCGCCGTCAGCTTCTCGCCATGTCCGGCAAGCGCCATCAGCTGCATTCCTCGGCCGCGATCGCCCTCAACGGCGAGACCGTGTGGTGCGGTACCGCGACCGTGCACATGAAGATGTGGCCTTTCGGCCCGGAATTCGTCGGCCGTTATCTCGCCGCCACCGGCGATGTCGTCCTGTCGAGCGTCGGCGCCTATCAGCTCGAGGGCCGCGGCGTGCAGCTCTTCGAGGCCATCGAGGGCGACTATTTCACCGTGCTCGGTCTTCCGCTTCTGCCGCTGTTGAAGCAGCTGCGCGAGATGGGAGCAGTCGAGACATGACGCGGCGTGCCGCGATCACCGGCTATCCCGTCAGCCATTCCCGCTCGCCGTTGATCCACAACCACTGGCTCGCCCTTCACGGCATCGATGGTACCTACGAGCGCATCGCCGTGGCGCCGGACGAAGCCCATTGCTTCTACGAGTCTCTTGGCGACCAGGGTCTCGTCGGCTGCAACGTGACGGTGCCCAACAAGGAGGCGGCTGCCGAGGTCTGCGCGACCCTCGACGAGGCGGCCCGCGCGATGGGCGCGGTCAACCTGTTGTGGGTGGGGGGCGACGGCCGTGTGCACGGTGCCAACACCGACGGCCTCGGCTTTCTCGGCAATCTCGACCAGATGGCGCCCGGTTGGGACGAGGGCCTGCGCGAGGCGGTGGTCCTGGGCGCCGGAGGGGCGGCCCGTGCCATTGTCTGGGCCTTGCTATCGCGCGGTGTGAAAACCGTGACAATCGTCAATCGCACAAGGTCGAAAGCCGAAGAACTCTGCGCCCGTTTCGGGTCCGACTCGAAGGCTGCCGACTGGGGAGAACTCACCAGTCTTCTGGGGAGCGCCGGGTTGCTCGTCAACACGACCTCGCTCGGCATGCAGGGCCAGCCGCCGCTGGAGATCGACCTCTCCACGCTTCCCGTCTCCGCGCTGGTGACGGATGCGGTCTATGCGCCGCTGGAAACGCCGCTGCTTGCGGCGGCACGGGCCAGGGGCAACCCGGTGGTCGACGGGCTCGGCATGTTGCTGCACCAGGCGGTGCCTTCCTTCGAACGCTGGTTCGGTGTGCGCCCGCAGGTGACCGACGAGCTGCGCGCCCTTCTGCTCGCGGATCTGGGAGTGGCTGCGTGATCGTCCTCGGCCTCACCGGCTCCATCGGCATGGGCAAGAGCACGACGGCGCGCATGTTCGCCGAGGCCGGTGCCGCGGTCTACGACGCGGATGCGGCCGTACATCGGCTCTATTCCGGCAAGGCGGCGCCGCTGATCGAGGCCGGGTTTCCCGGCACCGTCGTGGACGGCACCGTCGACCGTGTCCGGCTCGGCGAACGGGTGATCGGCAAGCCGGACGAGATGAAGCGGCTGGAGGCGATCGTGCACCCGCTGGTGCGCGAGGCGGAAAACGCCTTTCTTCAGGATGCCGCGCGCCGGGGCTGCCGTGTCGCCGTACTCGACATTCCGCTGCTGTTCGAGACGGGCGGCGAGCGCCGCGTGCGGGCCGCCGTCGTCGTCACCGCCTCGGCCGAGGTCCAGCGCGAGCGGGTGCTCGCCCGCCCCGGCATGAGCGAGGCGCGCCTCGAAGGCATCCTCGCCAAGCAGATGCCGGACGCGGAAAAGCGTCGCCGGGCTCATTTCCTCATCGATACGGGTAAGGGGCTGGAGCCCGCGCGCCGCGCGGTCGGCGCGGTCCTGCGGGCCGTCGCCGCCCTTGCCTGAGGAAAAGCGCGCGCACAAACCGCGCAAAAGCGGTTGATCAACCAGGTACCAGCTGGGGAAAACCGGTGGGTGACGGCATGTCGCCATGCGCCTTGCTGTCGCGGCCGGGCCTGATCTGAGACACTGATATCGGCCGCCTTGTGGGCCGGCCGGCACGAAAACGGGGACCTCGACCTTGCGGGAAATCGCCTTCGATACGGAAACTACCGGCCTTGATCCCAGGAACGGCGACCGCCTTGTGGAAATCGGCGGCGTCGAGCTGATCAACCACGTGCCGACGGGCCGCACCTATCACGTCTACATCAATCCCGAGCGCGACGTGCCGCTGGAGGCGTTCAACGTGCACGGGCTGTCGACGGAGTTTCTGGCCGACAAGCCGAAATTCGCCGAAGTCGCGCAGGAGTTCCTGGATTTCGTCGGCGACGCGGTGCTGGTGATCCACAACGCCTCGTTCGACATGGGCTTCATCAACATGGAGCTGTCGCGCGTCGGCATGGGGCCGATCCCGCCCGCGCAGGTGCTCGACACACTGGCGATTGCCCGGCGCAAGCATCCCGGCTCGCCGGCCTCGCTGGATGCGCTGTGCTCGCGCTACGGCATCGACAATTCGCGCCGGACCAAGCACGGCGCGTTGCTCGACTCCGAGATCCTGGCAGAGGTCTATATCGAGCTGATCGGCGGCAAGCAGGCGGGCCTTGCCTTCAGCGCCGAGGAGGAAACGCGCACGGACACCATCGTCCATGAGCGCACGCGCGCCCAGCCGCGCCCCGTGCCGCTCGCGCCGCGCCTCACGGCGGCCGAGATCGAGGCCCATGCCGGCTTCATCTCGGGCATGGGCGACAAGGCCCTGTGGAAACGTTACGAGCCCGGCGAGGCCTGAAGACGGCGCATCAAAAGGACGGGCAGGGACGGGTTCCCCCGTCCCTCATCCTCACAGCATGGACGGCAGGACGCGATCCGGCGGACGGTGGCCGTCCATGAAGGTCTTGATGTTGATGATGACCTTCTCGCCCATGTCGACGCGGCCCTCGACCGTCGCCGATCCCATATGCGGCAGCAGCACCACCTTGTTGGAGGCGACCAGCTTCGGGTTAACCGCGGGCTCGTGCTCGAACACGTCGAGACCGGCACCGGCGAGCTGGCCGGCATCGAGTTGACGGATGAGGGCGGCCTCGTCGATCACCTCGCCGCGCGCGGTGTTGACGATATAGGCTTCCGGCTTCATCAGCTTCAGCCTGCGGGCCGACAGCAGGTGATAGGTCGCCGGGGTATGCGGGCAGTGGATGGACACGACGTCCATGCGCGCCAGCATCTGGTCGAGGCTTTCCCAGTAGGTCGCCTCGAGCGACTCCTCCACCGCTTCGGAGACCCTCCGGCGGTTGTGGTAGTGGATCGACATGCCGAAGGCCTTGGCGCGCCGGGCCACGGCCTGGCCGATGCGGCCCATGCCGATGATGCCGAGTCGCTTGCCCCAGATCCGCCGGCCGAGCATCCAGGTCGGCGACCAGCCGCTCCACTCGCCATGCTCCAGCACCTTGATGCCTTCGGCGATGCGGCGCGGCACGCCGAGCATCAGCGCCATGGTCATGTCGGCCGTGTCCTCGGTCAGGACGCCCGGCGTGTTGGTGACCGTGATGCCGCGATTGTTGGCGGTGATGACGTCGATATTGTCGACGCCATTGCCGAAATTGGCGATCAGCTTGAGATTGGGGCCGGCCTGGGACAGGACGGCGGAGTCGATGCGGTCGGTGACCGTCGGCACCACCACGTCGGCGGTCTTCACCGCCTCGACCAGCTCGGCCTGGCTCAGCGGCCTGTCGGCTTCGTTGAGGCGCGTCTCGAACAGCTCGCGCATCCGCGTCTCGACGACGTCGGGCAGTTTGCGTGTCACGACGACCAGTGGCTTCTTCCTGGGCATGCTCCTCGCCTTTTCGCGCTCTGTTGAGGGCTCCTTAACCCTACCTGTCCGAAATTGCGTCGTCGTCGCCGCAGCGGCCGGGCCGACGCTTCAGTTCTCATTACCAGATGGTCCGGTCAAAACAAGGGACCGGAGTGCGCGATGGCGCCGGATGGCGGGCTCAATGCGGCCCTGCCTTGAAAATGTGCGATTCTCGGTCTTTCGCTGAACCCGCCGCGCGGGCAGCGGCGATACGGATGTCGAGGGAAAGGACAGGAACCCCATGCGAGGACTGGCAAGGCGGTGCAGCGATCACGACAGGCAGCTGGCGGACGACGCCGGCCGGTCGCACGCGCGCCCTGCGCCGCCCCGCATCCGCAGACCTCTCGCCCGCGTCCTTGCCGCAGCAAGCCTCTGCCTGCTCCTGCTGCTGCAGGTGCTCGCCGGACCCGGTGCAGCCCTTGCCCAGAGCACCACAAAGGGCCCGAGCGGCTTCCCCGTGCCCCGTTTCGTCAGCCTCAAGTCCGAGCGCGTCAATGTCCGCGTCGGCCCCACGCTGGAGCACCGCATCGGCTGGACTTATGTCCGCGCCGGCCTGCCGGTCGAGATCGTCCAGGAATTCGAGAACTGGCGCCGTATCCGCGACTGGCAGGGCGAGGAGGGCTGGGTGTTCCATTCGCTGCTCAGCGGCCGCCGCACGGCGCTGGTGACCCCCTGGGAACAGTCCGGCACCACGCCGCTGCGTGCCGAGCCGCGCTCCGATGCCCGCCTCGTCGCCGAGCTGGGGCCGAACGTTTTGGCCAATGTCGGCAGCTGCCGTGAGGGCTGGTGCCGGATCAGCGGCGAGAAGTTCGCCGGCTGGATCGACCAGACGCGCCTGTTCGGCGTCTATCCGGACGAAACGTTCGAATAAGCTGACTTTCTGCAAGATACTGAAATACAAAGAAAAACGGCGACCACGCTTTTGCGAGGCCGCCGTTTTCGTTTCCTTGTTCCGACGCGAAAGCCGGTTTCAGACTTCCTCGATCTGGCGTGCGGCCTGGGCTTCGGCTTCCTGCGTCTTCAGCGCGTCGAGCCGGGGCATCGACACGGTGTTGTAGCCGCTGTCGACGAAATGCACCTCGCCGGTGACACCGGACGACAGGTCCGACAGCAGGTAGAGCGCGGAGCCGCCGACCTCGTCGATGGTCACGGTGCGGCCGAGCGGCGAGTGCTGCTTCTGATAGTTGAACATCACCCGCGCGTCGGAGACGCCGGACCCGGCCAGCGTGCGCACCGGGCCGGCGGAGATCGCGTTCACGCGAACGTTCTGCAGGCCGTAATCCATGGCGAGATAGCGCACGGAGGACTCAAGCGCCGCCTTGGCCACGCCCATGACGTTGTAGTTCGGCATCACCTTGGTCGAGCCGCCATAGGTCAGCGTCACGATCGAGCCGCCGTTCGGCATCAGCTCGGCCGCCCGCTTGGCGATCTCCGTGAAGGAGAAGCACGAGATCAGCATCGTGCGGGTGAAGTTCTCCCGCGTCGTGTCGGCATAGCGACCGCGCAGCTCCGACTTGTCGGAAAAGGCGATGGCATGGACGAGAAAGTCGATGCTGCCCCACTCGGCCTTCAGCGTCTCGAACACCTGGTCGACGGTCGCGATGTCCTCGACGTCGCAGGGGATCAGCAGATTGGCCCCGACGCTGTCGGCCAGCGGCCGCACGCGGCGGCCGAAAGCCTCGCCCTGATATGTGAAGGCGAGCTCCGCCCCCTGTGCCGCGAGCGCTTTGGCGATCCCCCACGCGATGGAGTGATCGTTCGCGACGCCCATGACCAGACCGCGCTTGCCCTTCATAAGCCCGCTCATTCCCAACTCCTTCAGAGAAGCGGACGGGGCCTTGCCCCGCTCCGCCCGGTCCAGCCGTTGCCGGCCGGATGTGATTTGCGTGAAGATCAGCCGTTGTAGCGGCGGAAGACGAGCGTGGCGTTGGTGCCGCCGAAGCCGAAGCCGTTGGACATGATGGTGTTCAGGCCCGCATTGTCGATGCGCTCACGCACGATCGGCACGTCGGCGAAGATCGGGTCGAGCTCCTCGATATGGGCCGACGGCGCGATGAAGTCGTTCTGCATCATCAGCAGCGAGTAGATCGCCTCATGCACGCCGGCCGCGCCCAGCGAGTGGCCGGAGATCGCCTTGGTGGCCGAGATCCGCGGCAGGTCCTTGCCGAACACGCTGCGCATCGCCTCCACCTCGCGCTCGTCGCCCACCGGCGTCGAGGTCGCATGCGGATTGATGTAGTCGATCGGCTCGCCGACATTGGCCATGGCCAGCTTCATGCAACGGGCAGCGCCCTCGCCCGAGGGGGCGACCATGTCGTAGCCGTCGGAGGTCGCGCCATAGCCGACGATCTCGGCATAGATGGTCGCGCCGCGCGCCTTGGCATGCTCCAGCTCCTCGAGCACCAGCACGCCGCCGCCGCCGGCGATCACGAACCCGTCGCGGTTCTTGTCGAACGGGCGGGACGCGTTGTAGGCGCTGTCGTTGTACTTGCTCGACATGGCGCCCATGGCGTCGAACAGGTTCGACATGGTCCAGTCGAGATCCTCGCCGCCGCCGGCGAAGACGATGTCCTGCTTGCCCCACTGGATCAGCTCGGCGGCATTGCCGATGCAGATGTTGGTGGTCGCGCAGGCCGCGGAGATCGAATAGTTGACGCCGTGGATCTTGAACGGGGTCGCCAGCGTCGCCGAGGTGGTCGAGCTCATCGCCTTGGGAACGGCGGTCGGTCCGATGCGGCGCGGGCCCTTGTCGCGGGTGATGTCGGCCGCTTCGACGATGGTGCGCGTCGACGGGCCGCCGGAGCCCATGATGATGCCGGTGCGCTCATTGCTGATGTCGCTCTCTTCGAGACCGGCATCGGCGATCGCCTGCTGCATCGACATGTAGGTCCAGGCCGCGCCCGGTCCCATGAAGCGGGTCGTACGGCGGTCGAGCACCTCGAACGGGTCGACGGTCGGGGCGCCATGGACCTGGCAGCGGAAGCCGAGCCGCGCATAGTCCTCGGCCGGAACGATGCCGGACTTGCCTTCGCGCAGGCTCGCCGTCACTTCCTGGGTGGTGCCGCCCAGCGACGACACGATTCCCATTCCGGTTATCACCACCCGCCTCATCGCGGTCTCCCATGCTGTCTTTCGGATCCGGTCGCAGAAGCCGGTCCGGTATCATTCGAAATGTCGACCCTCGGCGCGGTCTCGCCATGCAGCAGTGCTGTCCGGGGGGCGCCTGGCCGTTTGCGCGGCCGGGCATGCCTTCACCAGATAGGCGCTGCCGCGCCGGCGATCAATCGTCCGCGTCGGGTCTCACTCGGCCTTGAACAGGCCGACCTTCAGGTCCTTGGCCTGATAGATCGTCTCGCCGTCCGCCTTCAGCCAGCCGTCGGCGATGCCGAGCACGAGGCGGCCGCGCCGCACGCGCTTCAGGTCGACGCCGTACTCGACCAGCTTGGTTTCCGGAGTGACCATCTTGGAGAACTTGATCTCGCCGGTGGAAATCGCGCGTCCGCGGCCCGGCTCGCCGAGCCAGCCGAGGAAGAAGCCGGTCATCTGCCACAGCGCATCGAGCCCGAGGCAGCCCGGCATGACCGGGTCGCCATGGAAATGGCAGGGGAAGAACCAGAGGTCGTCGCGGATGTCGAGCTCGGCGCGGACCTGGCCCTGGCCGTGTTCGCCGCCATCCTCGGAGATCGAGGTGATGCGGTTGAACATCAGCATGGGCGGAAGCGGCAGCTGCGCATTTCCGGGGCCAAACAGCTCGCCGCGTCCGCAGGCAAGCAATTCATCGTAGGAGTAGCTCGATTGCCGCACGTTCTTCCCATTCCCGCAGGTTGATCGGTTGTCCCGTATGCGCAAGGTGGCCGCCATTGGCCGTCCTCGGACCGGGATCTGGTTCTGCCGCGCTTACTAACATAGCACCTTGCGCTCCGGAAACCCGTGAAGTGGCTTCCGGAATGAGCTTTTTCGCACTCCTTTAGGTCGACTTGCCACATTTTCTGCCCTAAGCGACCGTTCGGGCCGTCATTTTGACCCTTTTTCTGGCCACCTTGGCTGCGGCGGACAGGGCGAAGCTTGCAAATCGGGCGCGATCCGTGGCAGAAAACTGCCATGGAACTTGCGTGCCGGTGGGGGCAGTCCCCACATGAATGGCAGGCAAGGTCCCCGGCAGGGACGCCGATGACGACCGAAAACCGGTTCCCCGGCGAGCCGGGATGCAACGAGAACGGAAAGCGAGCGGGAAGACGTGGGCGAACTGCACCGGCATCGTGAGGTACAGGAAATGCTTCGTTCGGCTGGTTTGAGGCCGACCCGTCAGCGCGTTGCGCTGGCCGAACTCCTGTATTCCAGGGGCAACCGGCATATCTCCGCCGAACTCCTGCACGAAGAGGCCGAAGCCGCCAACGTTCCGGTGTCGCTGGCCACCGTCTACAACACGCTGCACCAGTTCACCCAGGCCGGCTTGCTGCGCGAGGTCGCCGTCGAGGGCACAAAGACCTATTTCGACACCAACACCGACGACCACCACCACTTCTTCATCGAAGGCGACAACAAGGTGGTCGACATTCCCGGGTCCGGCGTGTCGATGGCCCGCCTTCCCGAGGCGCCGGAAGGCATGGAGATCGTCCGCGTCGACGTGGTGATCCGCCTGCGCCGCAAGGACTGAGCCGCGCGGCCTGCCGCTTCCCTCTTGAAATATCCGTGATCTGTGACAGGCCGAACGCGGGCGTGATCGCCCGCGCATTTGCGTTGTCCGGGGTCTGCCTTGCCCGATCTACGCTGCCGGGCGGCGCGTGTTTTCCGGGCTCTTGCACAGATCGGCGATCAGGCATTTCTCGCAGTCCGGCTTGCGGGCCTTGCAGATATAGCGGCCATGCAGGATTAGCCAGTGATGGGCGTGCAGCAGGAATTCCGAAGGCACCGCCTTTTCCAGCGCCTTCTCCACCTCCAGCGGCGTCTTGCCCGGCGCCACTCCGATGCGGTTGCCCAGACGGAAGAGATGCGTGTCGACCGCGATGGTCGGCTGGCCGAAGGCGATGTTCAGCACCACGTTGGCGGTCTTGCGTCCGACGCCCGGCA
Source organism: Stappia sp. 28M-7 (assembly GCF_014252955.1). Taxonomy (NCBI): domain Bacteria; kingdom Pseudomonadati; phylum Pseudomonadota; class Alphaproteobacteria; order Hyphomicrobiales; family Stappiaceae; genus Stappia; species Stappia quadratibracata. The sequence continues at coordinate 4,701,306 of NZ_JACMIA010000001.1, forward strand.
GCGTCTCCAGCGCCTCGCGGTCCTGCGGCACTTCGCCGCCGAAGCGGTCGATCAGCAGCTGCGACAGGGCGATGACGTTCTTCGCCTTGTTGCGGAAGAGCCCGATCGTCTTGATCGCCTCGCGCAGCCGGTCTTCGCCGAGCTCGACCATCTTCTGCGGCGTGTCGACGGTCTCGAACAACGGTCGCGTCGCCTTGTTGACGCCGACATCCGTCGCCTGCGCCGACAGCGCCACGGCGACCAGCAGCGTGTAGGGGTTGACGTAGTGCAGCTCGCCGGTCGGCTCCGGATTGGCGGCGTGGAAGCGCGCGAAGATCGCGTAGAGCTCGTCCTTGCTGTAGCGCGGACGTGCCGCGCGGCGGGGCTTGGCCGCCTTCGGCTTGGCGGTGGCTTTGGTCGCTTTCACGGCCTTTGCGGCCGATGTGCCGGCCTGTAGGGCGGGCTTGCGCGACTTGCGGGGATCGGGCTGGTTCGCGGTCATTCCTCCTCTATAATCATCGCTCATGACGAGCGGCAATCCGAAAACCGAGCGGCCCGATCCGCAAGACCTGGCCTCCGATCCGTTGCATGCGGATCCGGACAGGCCTTTCTTCGCGGCCCTCCTGACGCCCTACCGGTCGCTCGGGCCGGAGGGCTTCCGCATTCTCATGCTGGTGGTCTGCGCCATCTGCCTGAGCGCCGGCCTGCTGTTCCTGTCGCTCGGCGCCTGGCCGGTTTTCGGCTTTCTCGGCCTCGATATCCTGCTGATTTTCTTCGCCTTCCGCTGGAACTACCGGGCGGCTCGGGCTTATGAGGAGGTGCAGGTCTCGCGCACCGAAATCCGCATCCGCAAGGTGCTGGCCTCCGGGCGCGAGCAGCTCTACTCGTGCAACCCGTTCTGGGCGCGCCTGCATGTGCGCGAGGAGGAAGACGAGGGCGTCGTGCGCATCACGCTGACCGCCCGCGACATGTCGGTGGACATCGGCGGCTTCCTCAATCCGGAAGACCGCACCAGTTTCGCCGGTGCCCTGCGACAGGCGGTGGCACTGGCCCAGGCAGGCGGGCCGAGGCCCGACCTGCCGGCGACCGCCTGAACGTCCCTTTCCCGTCTTGCGGCGGCAAGCAGCGGCTGCCGGATCAGAAGATCCGGCAGAACTGCGGCGGCATGCCCGGCCGCTGCCAGGTGACCGTGTTGCCCGTGCCGGTCAGCGCGTAGCCGCGCCCGACATAGTTCAGCTCGCCGCCGCCGCCCGAGCGGTCGGGCAGCGTTACCGGCGAGAGGCCGCGCTCGCGCACGGTCGCGGTGCGGCGGTCATTGTCGATCGTCACGTCCAGATAGGCGCCGCTGTCGCAATCGTAGGAGAGTGGCAACACGTCTCCGGCCGGCGGCAGCGGTTCGGGCGGCAGATATTGCGGCGGCGGCGCCGGTTGGTAGACCGGGCCTGGCTCCGCATCCGCGCGGCCCGGCAGGATCGTGACCGTGCGCGTGCCCCCGCCCGCCAGGTAGATGCCGAGGCACCGCCCGCGCAGGTTCGAGACCAGCCAGGGGTGGCCGGCCAGCGTGTCCTGGATCATCCGTCCGCCCGGCGGCACTTCCGCCTGGGTCTGGCGCAGCCCGTCGAAATCGAGCCAATGCACCACCACCGGCCGGTTGCGGTCGTTGACGAAGATCATCCGCGCGGGCTGGTCGCTGGGCACCGAGGTGATCTCGCCTTCCTCGAAGCAGCTGATGCTGCCGGCCCCGCCCGCCACCGGCAGGCCGCGCGTCATCTCTGGCGCAGGCACCGCCATGACCGGCGCCGGCGTGGCGCAGGCCTGCTGGAAGCTGCGCACCGGCTGGGCGCTGCCCGACAGCGACACCCGGTAGCGCCAGTTGCCGGAAATGCCCACGTCCAGCGTCTCGCCGCGGATCATGCCGGTCCAGATCGGATCGTCCGCCGCCAGCGTCACCACCGGCTCGGACTGGCCGGCCTCGTTGTTGGCGCTGGACCCGCGCCCCGTATAGGTGCGCGATACGTCGCGGGCCGACAGCTGGACGGAAACCTGCTGGTTCTCGACAAGCGGGTCCGCGGTCGCGGCGAGCTGCATCTCGATGCGGTTGGAGCCGCGCCGGCAGCTGGCGCGGAGCGCCCGGTCGTCGGTCTGGCGCTGGCCGTAGACCAGCTGCAGCTGGTCGCCGCCGAGATCCTCGACATACCAGGTCCGTCCCTCGAACAGCGGCAGTTCCTGCGGCACGCCGGCCTGGCTCTGCGGCTGATCCGCATCGCGGGCCTCGTCGCGGCCGGGGCTCTCGCTCGCCCGGGCCGTCGCTGCAGCCTCGTCCTGCTGTCCTTGGGCGTCCTCGGCGGCGGTTGTGCGGGTCTCTGCGGTGCCCCGCGCGTCGTCGCGGCTGCCCCGCAGGCCGTCGTCCCCGCTCCCGTCGACGGACGGGCGCCGGATGCCGCCCGAACGCGGCGGCGCGCTCGGCCCCTGCCCGGACGGAACCGCCTGGCGCACGCCGTTTCCGCCTGCATCGGCCTGGCGGGATGTCGCGCCCTTCGTGGCCAACGTCACCTTCCAGTCACCGCAGATGTCGACGTCGTCGCGCAGGATCCGCCCGTCGGCGAGCACCAGCCGCAGCGAGCGCCGGCAGTCGATCTGACCGTCGTTCTTGGCGTCTCCCTCGACCTCCACGAAAACGCGCGCCTGCGAGCGGCGGCGCACCTGCATCGCCTGGCCGTCCATCTGCACTTCGCGGATCGCGGTGTCGTCGTCGGTCTGGATCATCACCAGCCGGCGCTGCACGCGCGGGCTGGACTGGCCGCCGGCCTCCTGTCCGCTGCCTTGCGCATGGACCGGCAGCGGCGGCAGCGCGGCGGCGATCAGCGCCGTCAGGCCGGCGGCAAGGGCCGTCCTGGCGAGGCGGCGGGTCGCGGGCAGGCAGGCAGCGGGGCGAAACTGGTGCATCGGCAGGTCCGTGTCTTTCTTCGCAATCGGCGCCGGGCGCCGTTCAACGCCGCACAGTGGCCCGCGTTTTTGACCGAAGCAAGACGGGCCGTCCTGGCCCGGCCGTCGCAAATCGGGTGGCGATGCGTTTCTCTCGCGACTAGGCTCCCGGGTTCATGACGAGGGTCGCATGAGCGGCCGGACAGCGAGCGTGACGGGAGATCCGGCAATGACGGTGATGCGCAACATGGACGAGGCCCTGCCGGCGGTGCCTGCGGCCAGCCTCCCCGAGGCGGCGAAGGACTACGACACCGTCCGCCGCACCCTCAAGGTGATCACCGAGACCTGGCGCGACCAGCCGGCGCTGGAGACCCTGGCGGCGGAAGCGGGCCTCGACCCGATCCAGCTGCAGCGGGTGTTCTCGCGCTGGGCCGGCATCACGCCGAAACAGTTCATCCAGGCGATCACCCTCGACCATGCCCGCGCCCTGCTGCGCCAGTCGGCCACTGTGCTCGACACCAGCTACGAGGTCGGCCTGTCGGGGCCTGCCCGCCTGCACGATCTCTTCGTCACCCACGAGGCGATGACCCCCGGCGTCTACCGGGCGCGCGGCGAGGGCGTCGAGATCCGCTACGGCTTTCACCCCTCGCCCTTTGGCCTCGCGCTTGTCATGGCAACGGAGCACGGCCTTGCCGGCCTTGCCTTTGCCGATCCGGGCGAGGAGCGCGCCGCGCTGGAGGACATGACCGGCCGCTGGCCGCGCGCTGCCTATATCGAGGACACGGCCTTCACCGCGCCGATGGCGCAGCGCATCTTCGCGCCCTCGCAATGGTCGGCAGAGCAGCCCTTGCGGGTGGTGCTGATCGGCACGGATTTCGAGATCCGCGTCTGGGAGACCCTGCTGCGCATCCCGCTCGGCCGTGCCACCACCTATCGCGACATCGCCGAGCGGCTGGGCAAGCCGACCGCCTCGCGCGCCGTCGGCCGGGCGGTCGGGCGCAATCCGATCTCCTTCGTGGTGCCCTGCCACCGGGTGCTCGGCAGCACCGGAAAGCTTTGCGGCTACCATTGGGGCCTGACGCGCAAGCGCGCGATCCTCGGCTGGGAGGCCGGGCTCGCCGGCCCCGTGCTGGAAAGCGTGTAAAGGCGGCTCAGGTCTTTTTGCGCGCCTGTTTCAGCTTGTAGAGCGCCTCCAGCGCCGCGCGCGGCGTCAGGTCGTCCGGGTCGATGGCATCCAGCGCCTCCAGCACCGGATCGGGCGCGGCTTTTGCGGCCGGGGCGCTCGGCCTCGGCGCTGCGGCGGCGAACAGCGGCAGGTCGTCGATCAGCTGCTCGCCCGGCGCGCGCCGATCCTGTTCTTCCAGCTGCGCCAGCACCGCCCTCGCCCGCTCGATCACCACCGACGGCAGGCCGGCGAGCTTCGCCACCTGGATGCCGTAGGACCGGTCGGCGGCGCCGGCGACGATCTCGTGCAGGAACACCACGTCTCCCTGCCATTCGCGCACCCGTACCGTGGCGTTGGTCAGCCGCGGCAGCCGGCCCGACAGGGCGGTCAGCTCGTGATAGTGGGTGGCGAACAGCGCTCGCGAGCGGTTCACCTCGTGCAGGTGCTCGATCGCCGCCCAGGCGATGGACAGCCCGTCGAAGGTCGATGTGCCGCGGCCGATCTCGTCGAGGATCACCAGCGCCCGCGCGCCCGCCTGGTTGAGGATCGCCGCCGTCTCGACCATCTCCACCATGAAGGTCGAGCGTCCGCGCGCCAGGTCGTCCGCTGCGCCGACGCGCGAGAACAGCCGGTCGACCACGCCGATGCGGGCCGAGACCGCCGGCACGAAGGCGCCCATCTGCGCCAGGATGGCGATCAGCGCATTCTGCCGCAGGAAGGTCGACTTACCGGCCATGTTGGGACCGGTGATCAGCCAGATGCGGCCGCCCGCCTCGCCCTCGCTCGGCCCCAGATCCGCATCGTTCGCAACGAAGCTCCCGCCGCCCTCGCGCTTCAGCGCCTGTTCGACGACCGGATGCCGGCCGCCGCGAATGTCGAAGGCCAGGCTGTCGTCGACCACCGGCCGGCACTGGTTCTCCGCCTCGGCCAGATGCGCAAGGCCCGCCGCAACGTCCAGCACCGCCAGCCCGTCGGCGGCGCCCTTGATGGCCTCGCCCGCCTCGATCACCGCCTCGCACAGCCGGCGGAACACTTCGCTTTCCAGCGCCAGCGCCCGCCCGGCCGCATTGGCGATGCGGCTTTCCAGATCGGCGAGTTCGGTGGTGGTGAAGCGCATCGCCCCGGCCATCGTCTGCCGGTGGATGAAGCGCGCCGGATCGGCGGTCAGCTTCTCCGCATGGGTTGCCGGCACCTCGATGAACCAGCCCAGCACGTTGTTGTGCTTGATCTTCAGCGCCCGGATCGCCAGCTCGTCGGTCAGCGCGCCCTGCAGCTGGGCGATCACCTTGCGGCTGTCGTCGCGCAGCCGCCGCACCTCGTCGAGATCGGCAAGATATCCCTCGGCAACGAAGCCGCCGTCGCGGGCAAGCAGCGGCGGCTCGTCCACCAGCGCCCGCTCCAGCTCGCCGGCAAGCTCGGCCGGGGCCGCCGCGATCCGCGCCAGCGCCGCGCCCAGCTCCTCGCCCTCGCCGCTTGCGTCAGCGAAGAGGCCGGCGATGTCGCGTGCCGCACCCAGGCCGCTGGCGATGGCCAGCAGGTCGCGCGGACCGCCGCGCTGCATGGCGATGCGCGACAATGCGCGCGCCATGTCGGGCACGGCCTTGAGGCTTTCGCGCAGCCGCTCGCGCAGGTAGGTGTCGCCGACCAGCCGCGCCACCGCATCCTGCCGCTTGCGGATCTCCTCCACCTCCGTCAGCGGCCCGGCCAGCCGGGCGGCCAGCAGCCGCGAGCCGGGGCCCGAGACGGTGCGGTCGATCACCGACAGCAGCGATCCGGCGCGGTCTCCGGCGAGCGTGCGCATCAGCTCCAGGTTCGCCCGCGTCGCCGGGTCGATCAGCATGCGCCGCGAGGTCGCCTCGTGCGAGGGCGGGTCGAGCGGCGGGCGCTCGCCATATTGCGTGCGCTCCACATAGGCGATGGCGGCGGCCGCCGCCGTCATCTCCAGCCGCGAGAAGGTTCCGAAGGCCTCCGGCGTCGCCACGCCGTAATAGCGGGCCAGCCGATCGCTGGCGGTCGCCCCGTCGAACAGGCTGCGCGGCACCGGCGACAGCGCCGCCCCGGTCTCGGTGAGCTGCCGGCGCAGCTCCGCATCGTCGAGCAGCACGTCTGCGACGATGATCTCGCGCGGGTCGATGCGGGCAAGGTCCCCGGCCAGCTGCCGCGCATCGCTGGTGGCGACGCGGAAGGCGCCGGTGGAAATGTCGGCCCAGGCGAGGCCGTAGCTCGCCTCGTCCTCCAGCGATCCGGTGCGCGCCCGTGCCAGCGTCAGCAGGAAGTTGTTGCGCGCCGCCTCCAGCAGCCGGTCCTCGGTCAGCGTGCCCGGCGTCACCAGCCGCACCACTTCCCGCCGCACCACGGACTTGGAGCCGCGCTTCTTCGCCTCCGCCGGATCCTCGGTCTGCTCGCATACCGCGACGCGGAAGCCGAGCGAGATCAGCTTCTGCAGATAGTCGTCGGCCGCATGCACCGGCACACCGCACATGGGGATGTCCTCGCCCAGGTGCTTGCCGCGCTTGGTCAGCGTGATGCCCAGTGCCCGCGAGGCCTCTTCCGCGTCCTGGAAGAACAGCTCGTAGAAATCGCCCATGCGGTAGAACAGCAGGCAATCGGGATTGGCCGTCTTGATCTCCACATATTGCGCCATCATCGGCGTCATCGCGGAGAGGTCCGGCGCGGGGGACGTTGCGCCGGAGCGCTCCGGCGCCGAGGCGTCGTCGCCCTCGTGGAGCTGTGCTGTCGTGTGGGATATCTGCATGTCGTCGGCCATGCGGCAGACCCTAATGCGGCGGCGTGCGGGACGGAAGAGCCCGCGGACCTGCCTGCGCAGATCCTCCCCGGTTTCCGTCGCCGTGGGGCCCACCCGGCTTGAGCCTTGAATTCTCCGGGGATATGGTCTCCGTCCGCCGCGGTGACGGCGCAATGATTTGGAGGAAACCACATGCCGACGACGGACAAATCGGGCAAGAGCAACGTCAGTTTTACCGATCAGGAGGCATTGCAGTTCCACCAGCAGGGCCGCCCGGGCAAGCTGGAAGTCACCCCGACCAAGCCGATGGCGACCCAGCGCGACCTGTCGCTGGCCTATTCGCCCGGCGTTGCGGTTCCCGTGCGTGCCATCGCCGAGGACCCATCGCGCGCCTTCGACTACACCACGCGCGGCAATCTCGTGGCGGTGATCACCAACGGCACCGCGATCCTTGGCCTGGGAAATCTCGGCGCGCTTGCCTCCAAGCCGGTGATGGAAGGCAAGGCGGTGCTGTTCAAGCGCTTCGCCGACGTCGATTCCATCGACCTTGAGATCGACACGGAAGAGGTCGACGCCTTCGTCAACTCCGTGCGCTATCTCGGCCCGTCCTTCGGCGGCATCAATCTTGAGGACATCAAGGCGCCGGACTGCTTCATCATCGAGCAGCGCCTGCGCGAGCTGATGGACATTCCGGTCTTCCACGACGACCAGCACGGCACCGCGATCATCGCCGCCGCCGGCCTGATCAACGCGCTGCACCTGACGGGCCGCGACCTTGCCGGCACCCGCGTGGTGTGCAACGGCGCGGGCGCGGCCGGCATCGCCTGCATCGAGCTGATCAAGGCGATGGGCGTGCCGCATGACAACGTCATCCTCTGCGACACCAAGGGCGTGATCTACAAGGGCCGCACGGAAGGCATGAACCAGTGGAAGTCCGCCCATGCGGTGGAGACGGAGGCGCGCAGCCTCTACGACGCGATGAAGGGCGCCGATGTCTTCCTCGGCGTGTCGGCCAAGGGCGCCTTGACCGAGGACATGCTGCGGGCGATGGCGCCGAACCCGATCATCTTCGCCATGGCCAACCCGGATCCGGAAGTCACCCCGGAAGAGGCCCATTCCGTGCGCGACGACGCCATCGTGGCGACGGGCCGCTCCGACTATCCCAACCAGGTCAACAACGTCCTCGGCTTCCCCTACATCTTCCGCGGTGCGCTCGACGTCCAGGCGACGACGATCAACGACGAGATGAAGGTCGCCTGCGCTCATGCGCTGGCCGAGCTGGCGCGCGAGGAAGTGCCGGACGAGGTCGCCGCCGCCTATCGCGGCAACCGTCCCAAGTTCGGTCCCGAATACATCATCCCGGTGCCCTTCGACCCGCGCCTGATCTCCACCATTCCGCCGGCGGTCGCCCAGGCGGCGATGGACAGCGGCGTCGCCCGCCGGCCGATCGTCGACATGGAGGCCTACCGCCACCAGCTCTCGGCCCGGCGCGATCCGGTCGCCGGCACCCTGCAGCGGATCTTCTCCAAGGTGCGCCAGCAGCCCAAGCGCGTCGTCTTCGCCGAAGGCGAGGAGGAGCCGGTGATCCGCGCGGCGGCGAGCTTCGTCGCGCAAGGGCTCGGCGAGGCGATCCTGATCGGCCGCGAGGACGAGGTGCGCGAGGTCGCGGCCAGCGCCGGCGTCGATCTGGAGCGCGGCGGCATCCGCATCCTCAATGCGCGCCTGTCGACCCGCAATTCCGACTATGCCGAGTATCTCTACTCGCGCCTGCAGCGCCGCGGCTACCTGCTGCGCGACTGCCAGCGGCTGGTCAACAACGACCGCAACTACTGGGGCGCCATCATGGTGGCGCGGGGCGATGCCGATGCCATGGTCACCGGCCTCACCCGCAACTATTCGGTCGCCCTCGACACGGTGCGCAGCGTCATCGACACCAAGCCCGGCCACCGGGTGATCGGTGTGTCGCTGGCCCTGTGCCGCGGCCGCACCGTCCTGGTCGCCGACACGGCGGTGATCGACATGCCGACCTCCGAGGAACTGGCCGACATCGCCGAGGAGGCCGCCCATGTCGCCCGCCGTCTCGGCTACGAGCCGCGCATCGCCATGCTCGCCTATTCCACCTTCGGCCATCCGCGTAGCGAGCGTTCGGAAAAGGTCATCGAGGCGGTGAAGATCCTCGACCGGCGCCGCGTCGACTTCGAATATGACGGAGAGATGGGCGCCGATGTCGCGCTCAACATGGACAAGATGGCGGCCTATCCGTTCTGCCGCCTGACGGCCCCGGCCAACGTGCTGGTCATGCCGGCGTTCCACTCGGCCTCGATCTCGACCAAGATGCTGCAGGAACTCGGCGGCTCGACGGTGATCGGCCCGCTGCTCGTCGGCCTCGACAAGCCGGTGCAGATCCTGCCCATCGGCGCCAAGGACAGCGACATCGTCAACATGGCGGCCATCGCCGCCTACAACGTAACGTGAGAGAAGGGTGTCGCCCCTCCATCCACGCTGGAGAGAGGGGCGACTATTGTCGTTAGACCGAGTGCATCAGATGATCGGGAACATAGACAGGGCTCGAATAAGAGCTCTTCATGATCTCGATCCCGCGCTCGCAGTCTGCTCGGCGCTTGTAACCTTCGCTGCTGACAGCGATGGTAAGGCCGTTCGAGGCTGCATATGACCAGCGCCATTCTCCGGCCTGGTCCTTATACATCCAGTAAGAAGGGAACTTTCTGGTTGTCATTCTCAACTCCTTTCGCCTCGGGAGGACGAAGAGCTGGACTTGACCGCAGCGCGTCTTTGGAACAATAGTTCCTAGTCGCAAGACGACTGCCCCCGCGTCCAGCATCAATTGATGCGGGAGTTGAATGTGGAGCCGCCAAGCACTGGTACTGCTGGCGGCTCCGTCATTTCAACTAGGCTGTATCATGGATTCCTCTAGTGTGCCGCGGAGTCAACCGCCCACATCTTTAGAGATATATTCCTATTGTTCACAATGGTTTAGCCTATGGATTAAGCTGCTGGTAGAGAGACGAGGTTGCAGGACTCTTGCTAATCTTAACGAATTCTTAGGGAATCACTTGATTCGCGTAGGCTGGGTAAGGGAAGACTCTAGGGTGCCAAATCTCGTCAAGATCTGCGGTCTGTCGACCGAAGAGACGCTCGATACCGCGCTTGAGGCCGGGGCCGACATGATCGGCCTCGTCTTCTTCGAAAAGAGCCCGCGAAACGTGTCGATGGAGGCTGCCACGCGGCTTGCCGGGCGCGCGCGGGGCCGGGCGGAGATCGTGGTGCTGACGGTCGATGCGGACGATGCGCTGGTGGAGGCCATCGTCTCGGCCGTGCGGCCCGACTGGCTGCAGCTGCACGGGCACGAGAGCCCGGCGCGCTGCGCGGAGCTGAAGGCGCGGCACGGCATCAGGATCATGAAGGCGCTGGGGATCTCGGCGGCTGAGGACCTTGCAGCGGCCGCGCCCTATGTAGCCCATGTCGACCGGCTGCTCTTCGATGCCAAGCCGCCGAAGGGTGCGGTGCTGCCGGGCGGCAACGGCGTCAGCTTCGACTGGCGCCTGCTCAAGGGCCTTGACCTCGGCGTTCCGCTCATGCTTTCCGGTGGGCTGGATGCCGCGACGGTCGGCGAGGCGGTCCGCATCGGCGGGATCCGCGACGTCGACGTCTCCTCGGGCGTGGAGCGCGCGCGGGGCGTCAAGGACACGGAACTCATCAGGGCGTTCGTCGCGGCTGCACGCCGGGCGGTGCCGGGAGCGGCGTCTGACGCCGCCGAACAGGGACGCAGCGCATGACGATCCAGCAGAACACCTTCCGCTCCGGTCCGGACGAGCGCGGCCATTTCGGTATTTTCGGCGGCCGCTACGTCGCCGAGACCTTGATGCCGCTGATCCTCGATCTCGAGCAGGCCTACAAGGATGCCAAGGCCGATCCCGCCTTCCAGGCCGAGATCGACAATCTCAACACCCATTACACCGGCCGGCCCTCGCCGCTCTATTTCGCCGAGCGCCTGACGGCCGAGCTCGGCGGCGCGAAGATCTATTTCAAGCGCGACGAGCTCAACCACACCGGCAGCCACAAGATCAACAACTGCCTCGGCCAGATCCTGCTGGCCCGTCGCATGGGCAAGACCCGCATCATCGCCGAGACCGGCGCCGGCCAGCACGGCGTCGCCACCGCCACCGTCTGCGCCCGCTTCGGCCTTCCCTGCGTCGTCTACATGGGCGCCACGGACGTCGAGCGGCAGAAGCCCAACGTCTTCCGCATGAAGCTGCTCGGCGCGGAGATCGTCCCGGTCACCGCCGGTGCCGGCACGCTCAAGGACGCGATGAACGAGGCGCTGCGCGACTGGGTGACCAATGTCGCCGACACCTACTACCTGATCGGCACCGCCGCCGGTCCCCATCCCTATCCGGAGATGGTGCGCGACTTCCAGTCGGTGATCGGCACGGAAACCCGCGAGCAGATCATGCAGGCCGAAGGCCGCCTGCCGGATGCCATCGTCGCCGCCGTCGGCGGCGGCTCCAATGCCATCGGCCTTTTCCATCCCTTCCTCGACGATCCGCAGGTCGCCATCTACGGCGTCGAGGCGGGCGGCAAGGGGCTGGAGGGCGAGGAGCACTGCGCCTCGCTCAACGCCGGCAAGCCCGGCGTGCTGCATGGCAACCGCACCTACCTGCTGCAGGACGACGACGGCCAGATCCTCGAGGGTCACTCGATCTCCGCCGGCCTCGACTATCCGGGCATCGGGCCGGAGCATTCCTGGCTGCGCGACACCGGCCGCGTCACCTATGTGCCGGCGACCGACAATGAGGCGATGGAGGCCTTCCAGCTGCTGACCCGCGTCGAGGGCATCATCCCGGCGTTGGAGCCGGCCCATGCGCTGGCCCAGGTGATGAAGCTGGCCCCGACCATGGACAAGGACCAGATCATCGTCATCAACCTGTGCGGGCGCGGCGACAAGGACGTGTTCACGGTCGGCAAGCTGCTCGGCTTCGACCTGTAAGCCCTCTTGGGCGACCCTTGAAAAAAGGCCCCGGCGATCTCCTCGCCGGGGCCTTTTGTATGTCCGCTCGGTTGGCGCCTTCTCAGGGACCGCTGACGGCGATCAGCACGCAGGTGTTTTCCTCCAGCCGGCGCACCTGGTGGCGCAGCGGGCCGGGAAACTGCACCGAGTCTCCCTTGCCCAGCACGATGTTCTCCTCCGGGAAGGAGATCTCCACCCGCCCTTCGACGACGAACAGCAGCTCCTCGCCCCGGTGCTCGGCGTCGGGCTCCTCGCGCAGCTCGTCCGGCGGATACATCAGGAACACTTCCAGCCCCGAGCTGCCATGGCCCTGGGTCAGCAGCCGCATGTGATAGCTGTCGTCGCGGGCGGTCAGCTCCTCGCGCTCGTCGGCGCGGGTGACGAAGACCAGCTTGTGCTCCTCCGCCGCACCGAACAGCTGGGCAACGGACACTTCCAGCGCTGTCGCGATGCGCAGAATGATGGCGATGGACGGCACCTTGATGCCCCGCTCGACCCGCGACAGGTAGCCCTTGTCGAGCGTTGCATCGAGCGCCAGCTGCGACAGCGACAGGTTCTTTTCCTGCCGCAACGTCCTGATCGCCCTGCCGAGACCGATCCCGGTCGGCAGGGTCAGCTTTTCCGCCGCTTCGCGTGCCATCGAAAACGTCATCCTCTCCTGCCGGGCGCCGCCGCCTCCTCGCGGGGGCTGTCCCGGCCCGGTCACTATACTTGCACCCGGCCGGGAAAACAGACGCAGCGGTTTGCGCGCGAGGCCGGGCAAAATCACGAGCTTTGTCCTATAGGCAACGATGCCTGAGGCGTCCAGAGGGCGCTTCCCGGTAAATCTGGCATGTCCCTTGCTCATATTGCCGCATCGGCCGTGAAAACGCCCGGCGGTCGATTTTCTGGTTGCCTATTAGGCAACGTTGTCTACAAATCGGGCATGCAGGGGAACAACCCACATGAAGATCACTGGACTTCTGCGTGGAGCCGCGATTGCGCTTCTGGCGACGACCGCATTCGTGACCGGGGCAAAGGCCGAGGATGCCAAGGTCAAATGGAAGATGGCAGGCACCTTCTCCAGCTCGTTGCCGCAGCTTGGCACGCTCGGCAAGCGGCTGGAGGCACAGATCGCCAAGGTGTCCGGCGGCAGCATCGAGATCCGCTTCTTCGAACCCAGCGCCCTGGTGCCGCCGCTCGAGACTTTCGACGCGGTCTCCGTCGGCGCCATCGACGCGGCCTTCTCCACCCCGGGCTTTTGGGGCGGCAAGGTGCCCGCGCTCCAGGTCTTCGCGGCCCTGCCCTTCGGCCCGTCCTCGCCCGAATACATGGCCTGGTTCTATTTCGGCGGCGGCAAGGAGATCTTCGACGAGATCTACGCGAAATACGGCATCAAGTCGGTGATGTGCGGCATGCTGGCGCCCGAGGGCTCCGGCTGGTTCCGCAACGAGGTCAAGAGCGTGGAGGACCTTGCGGGCCTCAAGCTGCGCTTCTTCGGTCTCGGCGCCAAGGCGCTGGAGAAGTTCGGCGTCTCGGCCCAGCTGCTGGCGGCTCCCGACGTCTATCCGGCGCTCGATCGCGGTGTCATCGACGGCCTGGAATTCGTGCAGCCGGCCATCGACCTCAACATGGGCTTCTGGCAGATCGCCAAGCACTACTACTTCCCCGGCTGGCACCAGCAGTCGACCTTCTTCGACCTGATGATCAACAAGGACCGCTGGGACGCCTTGAGCGAGACCCAGCAGGCCCAGATCGAGGCGGTGTGCGGCGACAACGTGCGCTACGGCATCGCCGAGGGCGAGGCGATCCAGCTGCCGGCGCTCAAGGAGCTGCAGGAGAAGGGCGTGCAGCTGCACCGCTGGTCGGACGAGGATCTGGCCAAGCTGAAGGCCGCGTCGGAAGAGGTCATCGCCGAGCAGGTCGCGGCCGATCCCGACTTCAAGCGGGCCTACGAGAGCTTCTCCAGCTTCCGGGCGGACTACGCCACCTGGAAGGAGCTGGGGTACCTCAAGTAAGCCATGACCCTCCTTCTGGCTTCGGCCCAATTCCTGAAGGCGTTCGCGCGGCGGTTGGGACAGGCGGCGGCATGGTTCGTCGTCCTCCTGATCCTGACCGTTGTCGTGGATGTGATCACGCGCCGCTTCGTGGTGCTCGGCTCGACCAAGCTGCAAGACCTGGAGTGGCATTTCCATGCCGCTCTGTTCCTCTTCTCCCTCGGCTATGCCTATGTCGAGGGCGAGCATGTGCGCATCGACGTCCTGCACACCCGCTTCGGCGAGACGACCGTCGCGGTCATCGAGCTGATCGGCGCGCTGCTCTTCGTCGTACCGTTCTGCGTGATCGTCCTCTATTACGGCTGGACCTTCGTGGAGCGCTCCTACCTGCTCGGCGAAGCCTCGGCCTCGCAGACGGGCCTCACCCATCGCTGGATCATCAAGTCGGCCCTGCTCATCGGCTTCGCCACGCTGCTCTCCGCAGCGCTGGGCGTCATCGCCGAGCAGATCGCCCGGCTGATGGGGGCCGCGCCCCCGCCGGCGCCTCCCTCCCGGCACGAGGAGGTGGGCCTGTGAGCACGTTCGAAGTCGTTCTGCCGCTGACCATGCTCGGCGGTCTGGTGCTGATCCTGTTCTCCGGCTTTCCGGTCGCCTTCTGCCTTGCCGGCGTCGGCCTTGCCTTCGCCGCCCTCGGCGCCGCGCTCGACATGTTCTACCCCATGCAGCTGTTCCTCATCGTCAGCCGCATCTGGGGGTCGATCGCGGAGAACCTCGTCCTCGTCGCCATCCCCATGTTCATCTTCATGGGGATCATGCTGGAAAAGAGCGGCGTCGCCCGCCACCTGCTGGAAATCCTCTCGGTGCTGATGCGCCGGGTGCCCGGTGGGCTGGCGCTCGCCGTCGTCCTGATGGGCACCATCATGGCGGCGACGACCGGCATCGTCGGCGCCTCGGTGGTGATGCTGGCCATGCTCGCCCTGCCGGTGATGGTCGACCGGGGCTACGACAAGGGCATGACCTCCGGGGTCATCGCCGCCTCCGGCACGCTCGGCATCCTCATCCCGCCCTCGATCATGCTGGTGGTGATGGGCGACATGTTGGCGATCCCGGTCGGCGACCTGTTCGCTGGCGCGGTCATCCCCGGTCTGCTGCTGTCCGGCCTCTACCTTGTCTTCATCGTCGTCATGGCGCTGATCCGGCCGGACCGCATGCCCCGAATGGCAAAGCCGGGGGACGAGGCCGCCGCCGACATCTGGATGCTGGTGCTCAAGGGCTTCGTGCCGCCCACCCTGCTGGTGGTCTTCGTGCTCGGCTCCATCGTCGGCGGCCTTGCCACCCCGACGGAGGCCGCCGGCATCGGCGCCTTCGGGGCAACGCTGCTTGCCCTGTTCAACGGCCGGCTGTCCTTCGGCCTCCTGCGCGAGGTGGCACGCGGCACCGCGCTCACCAATGCGATGATCTTCGGCATCTTCTGCGGTGCGACGCTGTTTTCCTACGTCTTCCGCGAGCTCGGCGGCGACGATGCCATCATCCATGTGATCGACCTGCTCGACCTGCATGACTGGACGCTCGTCGTCCTGCTGATGGCGATCATCTTCCTGCTCGGCTTCTTCTTCGACTGGCTGGAGATCACCCTGATCATCCTGCCCGTCTTCCGGCCCATCGTCCTGTCGCTGGACCTCGGCGACACGGTGCCCTCCGACCAGCTTCTGCTATGGTTCGCCATCGTCGTCGCGGTCAACCTGCAGACCTCCTACCTCACCCCTCCCTTCGGGCCGGCGCTGTTCTACCTTCGGCAGGCAGGCCACGCCCATCTCACCCTGGGAGACATCTACAAGGGGGTGATCCCCTTCACGCTTCTCCAGCTCACCGGCCTCGGGCTTTGCCTGCTGTTCCCGGCGCTGGTTCTCTGGCTGCCCGGCGCCCTCGGTTACTGAACCAGGCACCGGGCCCCGCCCAACCCGAAAGGAAACGCATGTCCCGTACTGTCATCGCTCCTCCGTCCGTCACCGTGCCCGGCGTGCCGCTGTCGCCGGCCGTCGCCTATGGCGATCTCGTCTTCGTCTCCGGCCAGCTGCCCATCGACCCGGCGACCGGCCAGCTGGTGGAGGGCGTCGAGGCGCAGACACAGGCCTCGCTCGACAACCTCAGGACCGTGCTGGAAGCCGCCGGCGCCTCGCTCGCCTCGGTGCTCAAGACGACGGTCTTCCTGAAGAACATGGACGATTTCGCCGCCATGAACGGCGTCTACGCCAAGGCCTTCCCGAGCGAGCCGCCGGCCCGTTCGGCGATCGAGGTCGCGCGCCTGCCCAAGGATGCGCTGGTCGAGATCGAAGCCGTCGCCGTCCGGGTGAAGTGAGGTCCGCCATGGCAAGCGAAGCACCCGAAATGATGGAAGCCTTCAGCCACCCGGCCGCCATCGACGCGCTGGGCCGGCAGGGCGGCGTCACCGGCTGGACCGGCGAGCTGCTGCACATCCACATCGCGCCGGAAGCCAGCTTCGAGATGGAGGAGCTGGAGGAAGCGGTCTGCGTTGCCGGTCGCGGCATCGAGGGCGACCGCTACTTCCTCGGCACCGGCACCTATTCCGCCCGTCCCGACGTGCGCGAGGTGACATTGATCGAGCAGGAGGCGCTGGATGCGCTCGCCCGCAACGATCCCCCGCTCCAGTCCGGCCCGGTGGTGCTGGAGCCGGTCGATCACCGGCGCAATCTCACGGTGCGCGGCGTGCCGCTCAACCATCTGGTCGGGCGGCGCTTCCGCGTCGGCGAGGTGATCCTGCGCGGCGGCCGGCTCAACTTCCCGTGCAAGTATCTGGAGACGCTGCTGGGCATGGAGGTCTTCCTGCCGCTCTACAACCGCTCCGGCCTCAATTGCGGCATCGAGAAGGGCGGCACCATCCGCCCCGGCGACACCATCGAGATGCTGGACTGAGCCATGGTCGCGAGGCTTGTCATGAAGCTCCGGGTCGCGGAGCTGCGCCGGGATGCGGGCGATGTCCTCGCGATCCGTCTCGAGCATCCGCGCCGGCCGCAATTGCCGGCGTGGACCGCCGGGGCGCATGTCGATGTGCATGTGCCCGGGCTCGGCGTGCGGCACTATTCGCTCTGGGGCGACCCGGACGACCGCAGCCACTATCTTATCGCCGTGCGGCGGGAGGAGGCCGGGCGCGGCGGTTCCGCCTGGCTGCACGCGGCGCTGGCGCCGGACGCCTTGCTGACGGTCGCCGCCCCGCGCAACCATTTCGAGCTGCCGGAGGTGCCCCGCCGCACCCTGCTCGTTGCCGGCGGCATCGGCGTCACGCCGCTGCTGGCGATGGCGCGCCGGCTCGCCCAACACAACGCCGACTTCGCCTTCCATTATTGCGCAAGGTCGCGCGCCGCCGCCCCGTTGCTGGACGAGGTCGCGGCCGTCTGCGGCGACCGTCTCGTCACCTGGTTTCCGGACGAGGGGCGCCGGTTCGATGCGTCCGCCGTCCTTGCGGCCGAACCTGCCGAGGCCGACGTCCTCGTCTGCGGGCCGCCGCGCCTTGCCGAGGCCGTCGAGGCGGCGGTGGCGGCGCGCGGCTGGCCGGCCGAGTGTTTCCATACTGAGAGGTTCGCGGCGCTCGACCCCGGCGATTTCGTGCCCGAGCCCTTCGAGGCGGTGATCGCCTCCACCGGCGCGGTCCTTGCCGTCCCGGCGGAGCGCAGCCTCGTTGCCGTGCTGGCGGAAGGCGGCATCGAGCTGCCGACCTCGTGCGAATCCGGCGTCTGCGGCTCGTGCGAATGCGGCTATCTGCAAGGCGAGGTCGTCCACCGCGACGTGGTGCTCGACGCCAGGCGCCAGAAAACCCGGCTGATGCCCTGCGTCTCCCGCGGCCGCGGCCGCATCGTCCTCGATCTGTGAAGGGGTGGCCCCGCCCTGGAGGCGAAGACATGGACGGGCGGCGCGCCTTGACCGGTCGGTTATCCCGTGCGGCGGGAGGGGCCAATTCGCTGGTTGATGCGGCTGGCGCGATCCTGTAAGAACGCTTCGCATCCCCGGTGTCGAACAGGCACCGCGTCCGCGGGTCCACCCCGCCGGAAGCACCCGTAGCTCAGCTGGATAGAGCGCTGCCCTCCGAAGGCAGAGGTCACAGGTTCGAATCCTGTCGGGTGCGCCAAACTTTCAAGAGCTTAGATGATTTGTGCCAAATGGTGCTGCGCTGAAGGAAGCGCAGCAAATGTAAACCCGGCCTCAATTCGCGCCAACGGCAGCGGCCCTTTCAGCCACAATAAATTCGTAGAGATAGATACCTAAGAGAGCTTGTTGTCCTCAGAGCCGTCCCCACACAAAGCGAAGTAAGGTGGAGCCTAGGGGAATTTTCTTTGGTCGACCAAAATTGTTGAGGATTGAATAACGGATGATAAGTAAACTTTTCTGCCTAGAGGGCAGGTATGAGTGAAAATAGTGGATTGCTTCGTGATGCGTGCATTCGCGCACCACTAATCGATTGGCTCCGGGCTCTGCACCCGAGTGACGGGTCAACCGAGCTGTTGCAAGAACTCAAAATGCCTCGCCCATCCGCACGCATCGACTTGGCGCTCGTAAATGGCGAATTGGCAGGCTTTGAGATTAAGAGCGACGTCGACACTCTCCGCCGGTTGACCGTTCAGGTGCCTGCGTTCTCGCGCTTCTTTGACCGGGTTAGTGTCGTAACGACACACAAACATTTGGCAGCCGCACGCAAAACAGTTCCTACGTGGTGGGGCATCATTGTCTACCGAGACGACAGCGGCTTCCGAGTGGCTCGAACTCCCAAACTAAATCGCCACGTTGATGTGCGGTCGCTCCTCTATGCTTTGTCCAAAAGAGAAATCGTGGAGCTAGCACGTCGAGCGAACGTCTCGATAACAACGAATGTAAGCAAAGAAGCCATGATTGAGCGCACCGTCAATAGCATCTCCGAACGAGAGATCCGTGATATTTCTAGGGCCGTTCTCAAACTGCGCAATCAGGCTTAAGGCTCGCCGCCCCCCATTTTTGTCGGAGCGTATCTAATTTGGCGATGGATGTGCATGTTGATCTTTGCGCCATGCCAGAAGCGAGCAGAGGCGACACCCTCAATGTCGTTTTGTCTGGCTCTTTCCAATAACTCGCTGCCCCAACATTGGTTATTTTTGTCACAGTTTGGGTCTTTCAGGATCGCCTGCGACCCGTTAATCCACCCTTGCACATCCTGTGCGTCAGGGTGCTTGTAGACAAGCCAAGACTCTTGCATCGGGTATACTACTTGCGCCTTCCATTCTCCAGGCATGAAAGTGCTTGTTTTCTTGTGGCGATAGTTGGCTCCGTAGTCTCCAAATAGAAATGGGAACTTCTCGCTTGCTTGCGACCAGAGGTCCCAGGAATGAGATTCGTATATCTTAGGTAGACCATCGGGTGGGCTCGTATATGAATCATGAAGACATACGGCTGTTAGAAGAAGTGCTTGTGAAGGCTCAAGTTCCTCTTGGATGCGGGCGATTGCAAGTTTAGCAAACTCGGCGCGCTCCGCTATGCGCTGCCTACCCTGACCGCAATCAATGATCAGGAGGAGCTGAGAAGCAGAATCGAGTATAGAGATTATTTGGCCAATTACAGGAAAAATTCCCGTATTGGTTTCTTCTGTAATGCGAATAGATAGATAGCTGTAGCCATCTCGCGAAAGCAACGCAGCTTGGCGGAGGATCTGGTTAGTTTGCGCTATAGGGTCTGTAAATTGCAATACGGGTATCGAATTCGGGAATTTTTGCACGAGCCCGCGCCATTCAGCGAAGCCATTTTCCGGAGACAATAGCGAAGTCAGAATTTTGTTATAATTATCTTGAGCGGCCTGCGTTTTTACTATTTTAGCTTCATCAGGATTATTCTTCGCGACATATGCAGGTGGCGCTCTATCTTTCGACAAGTCGAAAATAAACGGCCTTCCCTCTATCATGTCCGATATAGATTTTACGCTATCTTCAAATGATGACTCGTTTTTTATTTGGCTAAGCTCAAATATTGGAATAATTGAATTTTTATCTTCATCGCTTAATTTTTCATAACCAATCTGTTCGTTTTCCGACAATTGCAGGCAGGGGAAATAATAGTAGCTCGTAAAATCTATGACCATCTCTGCCTCCAGAAAAGGGCGAAAATCGACGTTGAGAAAAGGCAATCAAGACACAAAGATATATAAAATCATATCTGCGCAAAATATGGAAATAGCAAAAATTGGGTAGTTCCTTTTCTGAAGTCTCTTAGTGTCGGTTCTTTCCTTAAGTAAGGCTCCCCCTCCCCCTCACTCCGGCCGCACGCGCAAAGCCCGCAGGGCGTTGAGGATCACGGCGACGTCGATCGCCTCCTGCAGCAGGGCGCCCTGCAGCGGCGTCAGGTAGCCGAAGGCGGCGGCGATCATGCCCAGCACCGACAGGCCGATGCCGGCGACGACGCTTTCCAGCGCGATCCGCCGCGCGGCGCGGGCGATCTCCATCCCGGCGCCCAGCCTCTCGATCCGGTCGACCAGCAGCACCACGTCCGCCGCCTCGGCCGAGGCCGCCGCCCCGCGCGCGCCCATGGCAACGCCCACATCGGCCGCCGCCAGCGCCGGCGCGTCGTTGACGCCATCGCCCACCATCATCACCGGGCCGTGCTTGTGCTCGGTGAGAACCAGCAGCACCTTCTGGTCGGGCGACAGCCCGGCGCGCAGCCCGTCGAGGCCGAGCCCCTCCGTCACCCGCTCGGCCACGTCCGCCCGGTCGCCGGTCGCCAGCAGGATCCGCTCGATGCCGCCGCGCCGCAGCCCGTCCAGCATCGCGCCGACGCCCTCGCGCAACGGGTCCGACATCACCAGATGCCCGGCCATCCGCCCGTCCACCGCCACCGCGACGACCACCGCCCCGGCGGCGGCGTCGGGCAGCGCGCCGCGCGTCTTCTCCGCGCCCTCGCCTGCAACTTCACCCGCGACGAAACCGTGGCCGCCGACCACGACCGCGCGCCCGGCCACCTGTCCGATCACCCCTTCGCCGGCCCGCTCCACCACCTGCAGGGGCACTTCGAGCGCAAGGCCCCGCTCGCGCGCGGCGGCGACGATGGCCTGGGCGACCGGGTGTTTCGAGGCCTGATCCAGCGATGCGGCAAGGCGCAGCAGCTCCGCCTCGCCCAGGCCGTCCTCGGCGTCGATGGTGACGATCTGCGGCCGCCCGTCGGTCAGCGTGCCGGTCTTGTCGAGGATCAGCGTGCGGATGCGCGCCATGGTCTCCAGCGGCCCGGCGCCCTTGATCAGAACGCCGAAATGCGCCGCCCGCGACAGGCCGGCGACCAGCGCCACCGGCACGGCAAGGATCAGCGGGCAGGGTGTTGCCACCACCAGCACGGCAACGGCGCGGATCGGGTCGCCCGTCGCCCACCATGCGCCGAACGCAATGACCAGCGTGACCGCCAGAAAGCCCAGCGACCAGCGGTCGGCGAGCCGCGACATCGGCGCCTTGGAACGCTGCGCCTCCTCCACCAGCCGGACGATGCCGGCATAGGTGCTTTCCGCCGCGCGGCGGGCGGCGGTCATGTCGAACGCCTCGCCCGCATTGGTCGCCCCGCTCATCGCCTCATGGCCCTGCGACAGGCGCTGCGGCAGGGATTCGCCGGTCAGCGCCGAGGTGTCGAGGAAGGCGGTTTCGGAAGCGAGCGTCCCGTCGACCGGCACCACGTCGCCCTGCCGGATCAGCAGCCGGTCGCCGGGCTGGATCTCATTGAGCGGCACATCCTCCAGCGCGCCGCCGCGATAGCGCGTCGCCGTGCGCGGCACCCGCGACAGCAGGTCGTGCATCTCGCGCCGGGCCCGCCCTTCGGCAAAGCTCTCCAGGAAGGTGCCGCCCGAATACATCACCGCGACGACGGCCGCCGCCAGCGTTTCGCCGAAGGCGAGCGCCGCGCTCATCGACAGCGCCGCGACGATGTCGAGGCCGACCTCGCCGCGCCCGATGCTGCGCGCGATCTCGACAACCAGCGCGACGAGCGCCGGCACCACCCCGGCGAACCAGACGATGCGGGCGATGTCGCCCTGGTCCGCGACATATAGGACGAGCCCGCCGGCCAGTCCGGCGACGGCAAGGATCAGGATCGCCGTCTTGAAACGGTCGCTCGCACTGCTCTCCACACTCTATCCCCTGGCTGGCGCGGCCGGCCGCCATGGCCCCCTTGCGCGTGGCTGGCGGCATCATTGCGCGCGCCGGCGGGTCCGTCGAGGCCGCGCGGCGTCGCAGACCTGTCGCAGACAGGCCGTTTGCTGACGCCTTCGCGGGGCAGCATCGCCCGTTCGCTTCTGCTATGGTCGCGCCGCTTGGCGGAACGGACAAGGTTTCATGGAACGTATCACGATCACGGTCGACGGGGATTTGTTGCGGCAGATCGATGCCCTCAGCGAGAAGCGCGGCTATGCCAGCCGTTCGGAGATCTTCCGCGACATGGCGCGCGAGGCGCTTGCCCGCGAGGCGATCGGTCCGGACGGCGAGCTGGACAACGACCGCCCCTGCTACGGCGCGCTCACCTATGTCTACGACCACGGCATCCGCGACCTGCCCAACCGGCTGACCGACAACCACCACGCCCATCACGCGCTGTCGGTCGCCACCACCCATGTGCATGTCAGTGCCGAAAACTGCCTCGAAGTGTCGATCCTGGCCGGCACCGCCGGCGATTTGCGCCGCTTCGCCGACAGCGTGACCAGCCAGCGCGGCGTGCGCCACGGCAGCCTGCATGTCTTTCCCGCCGCCCCCGGCGAGACGCTGCTGGTGCGCGGCCAGCCGCACACGCATGACCACGACCACCATCACGGGCACGATCATCCCCATCACGAGGGCGATGTGCCGAAAGACGAGCCGCTGAAGCCTTGACCGCACAGGGCAGTATGATGTTATTGAAATAACTCATACTGTGATCCTCCTGCCCTGAAAGCGACCGATGTTCGAGGTTTTCCGCGGCGCAGCGCGCGTCCTTGCCCGCTCCGCTCTCCTTGCCTGCCTGATTCTCCCCTCGAGCCTCGTGCCCCTGTCCCCGATGCCCGCTGCCGCGGACGGGCTTGACCTCGCCTTTTCCTGGCCGCTCAATGTCGGCCCGCTCAATCCGCATCTCTATTCGCCGAACCAGATGTTCGCGCAGAACATGGTCTACGAGCCCCTGGTGCGCTACCGCGCGGACGGCACCGTCGTGCCTTGGCTCGCGGCCTCCTGGGACGTGTCGGAGGGTGGGCGCGTCTATACCTTCGCGCTGCGCGAGTACGTGACCTTTTCCAACGGCGAGCCCTTCGATGCCGCCGCTGCCAAGGCGAATTTCGACGCGATCCTCGCCAACCGCTCCCGCCATGCCTGGCTGGAGCTCGCCAACCAGATTGTCTCGGCCGAGGTTGCCGGCCCGCACCTTTTGCGGCTCACCCTCAAGGACGCCTATTACCCGGTGCTGCAGGAACTGGCGCTGCCCCGCCCCTTCCGCTTCATCGCGCCCTCGCAGTTCGTTGCGGGCGGCACGAAGGACGGCATCACCGCTCCCGTCGGCACCGGCCCCTGGATGCTCGCCGAGACCTCGCTCGGCGAGCGCGACGTCTTCACCCGCAACGAAGCCTATTGGGGCGAGAAGCCTGCCTATGCCTCGGTCACCGGCAAGGTCATCCCCGATCCCAACACCCGCGCCATCGCCTTCGAGACCGGCGAGATCGACCTGATCTACGGCAGCGACGGGCCGATCTCGCCCGACACGTTCGAGCGTTTTCGTTCCATGGGCGAGGCGGCCGGCATCACCGCCGCCCTGTCGGAACCGCTGGAAAGCCGGGTCCTGGCGCTCAACACCAATCACGGGGCGACGCGCGATCTTGCCGTGCGCCGGGCGATCAACCACGCCGTCGACAAGGACACGATGATCGCGACCGTGCTCTACGGTACCCAGCGCCGCGCCGACACCCTGTTCGCGCCCAACGTGCCGTATGCCGATATCGGCCTTGCGCCCTACGCGTACGATCTCGACGAGGCGCGGCGCCTGCTGGAAGAGGCCGGCTGGACCGCACCCGACGCCGGCGGCATCCGCGAGAAGGACGGCGCGCGGCTCAGCATCGAGCTCTGCTTCGTCGGCACGGATGCGGTCGCCAAGTCGATGGCCGAGATCATCCAGGCGGATCTGCGCCGCGTCGGCATCGAGGTCCTGCTCACCGGAGAGGAGGAGAGCAGCATCTATGCCCGCCAGCGCGACGGCCGCTTCGGCATGATCTTCAACCGCACCTGGGGCGCGCCTTACGATCCGCATGCCTTCGTCAGCTCCATGCGCCTGCCCTCCCATGCCGATTATCAGGCCCAGCTTGGCCTGGCCGACAAGGCCGAGATCGACGCGATGATCGGCCGGGCGCTGGTCAGCACCGACGAGACGGCGCGCCAGCAGATCTACCGCGATCTCCTCACCCGTCTGCATGACGAGGCGGTCTACCTGCCGCTGACCTATGTCACCGCCATTGCGGTTGCGCGCAAGGAGGTCGGTCCGGTGCCCTTCGGCGCCATGTCGAGCGAGATCCCCTTCGACCGCCTGATCCCGGCGGCGGACTGATCCGATGGCCGGTTTCATTCTCCGCCGCGTCCTCCTCCTGGTGCCGATGCTGCTCGGCGCCTCGCTGGTCATCTTCCTGATGCTGCGGCTGGGGCCGAGCGACCCGGCGATGGACTATCTGCGCCTGTCCAAGTTGCCGCCGACGCCGCAGGCGCTGGAGGACGCGCGCATGATGCTCGGCCTCGACCGGCCGATCATGACCCAGTATCTCGACTGGCTCGGCAAGGCGGTGCGGCTCGATTTCGGGACCTCCTATGCCACCCAGCGCCCGGTTCTGCCGGACCTGCTGCACTTCCTGCCGGCAACGCTGCAACTCGCGGGTGTCGCGCTGGCGCTCACCATCGGCCTGTCGGTGCCGCTCGGCATCTGGGCGGCGCGCTACCGCGAGCGCTGGCCGGACCACCTGGTGCGGCTGATTGCCTTCATCGGCGTCTCGATGCCGAATTTCTGGCTCGGCTTCCTGCTGGTGCTGCTGTTCTCGGTCCATCTCGGCTGGCTGCCGGCGATGGGCCGTGGCGGGCTCGCCCATCTGGTGATGCCGGCGCTCGCCATCTCGTTCATGTCGCTCGCCATAAACGCCCGGCTGCTGCGCGCCAGCATGCTGGAGGCCGCCGGCCAGCCGCATGTGCGCTATGCGCGGCTGCGCGGCCTGCCCGAGCGGCGGGTCGAGCGCGCCCATGTGCTGCGCAATGCCTGGCTGCCCGTCATCACCGCCATGGGCATGCATGTCGGCGAGATGATCGGCGGCACCCTGATCATCGAAAGCATCTTCGGCTGGCCCGGCGTCGGCCGCTATGCCGTCTCGGCGATCCTCAACCGCGACTATCCGGTGATCCAGTGCTTCACCCTGGCCATGGTCGCGATCTTCATGCTGTGCAATCTCGTGGTCGACATCGTCTATGCGCTGGCCGACCCGCGCATCCGCCTGTCGGCGGAGGGGGTGGAATGACCGACCTGCCGCTCTCTGCTCCGTCCCCTGGCCCCTCAGCGCGCCCTTCCCGCCGGCTTCTCTCCCGGCTGGCCGCGCCCTTCTCGGGCCGCTGGCCGGTGCGCATCGCCCTCGCCGTCGTCGTCCTGCTGCTGGTCGCGGCGGTGGCAGGCCCCTGGATCTCGCCGCACGATCCGGACCTCATCGACCTGACCCAGCGCCTGCAGGGCGCCGATGCCGTCCACTGGCTCGGCACCGATCATCTCGGCCGCGACATCCTCTCGCGGCTGATCGCCGGCGTGCGCGTGTCGCTCGGCGTCGTCGCGCTGACGCTGGCGCTCATTCTCGTGCTCGGCATCGTGGTCGGCGGCGCCTCCGGCTTCATCGGCGGGCGCATCGACCAGCTGATCATGCGCGTCACCGACGTGTTCCTCACCTTCCCCACCCTGGTGCTGGCGCTGTTCATGATCGGTATGCTCGGCACCGGCCTCGTCAACGTGGTCATCGCCATCGCGCTGTCGCACTGGGCCTGGTATGCGCGCATCGTGCGCGGCATCGTCCTGTCGCTGCGCCATCGCGACTACCTGCTGGCCGCCCGCCTTGCCGGGGCCAGCCGGCTGCGCATCTTCGCCGCGCACCTGCTGCCCGCCACCTTGTCGCAGCTCCTGGTGCTCGCCACGCTCGATATCGGCCACATGATGCTGCATGTCTCCGGCCTCTCCTTCCTCGGCCTCGGCGTCGCGCCGCCGACCGCCGAATGGGGCGTGATGATCGGCGATGCGCGCCAGTTCGTCTGGACCGCGCCGATGCTGATCTTCTGGCCGGGCCTCGCCCTCTTCGTCTCGGTGATGGCGTTCAACATCCTGGGCGATGCGCTGCGCGACCGTCTCGACCCGCATCTGAGGGCGGACCATTGTCATTGAATCTCGCCCCCACACCCTCCTCCGCATCCGGCCTCCTCTCCATTGAGGGGCTGACGGTCGCCGCCGGTTCCGGCTCCGGTGCCGACGGCGCGGTCCTGGTCCGCGACCTGACGCTGGAGGTCCGGCGCGGCCGCGTCCTGGCGCTGGTCGGCGCCAGCGGATCGGGCAAGTCGATGACCTGCATGGCCGCGCTCGGCACTTTGCCGCCCGGCACCAGGGCGCTGTCCGGCCGCGTCCGTCTCAATGGTGCCGAGTGCGCGCCCGCCGCCCTTCGCGGCCGACAGGTCGCGACGATCCTGCAGAACCCGCGCAGCGCCTTCAATCCGGTCCGCACCATGCGCGATCATGCGCTGGAGACGCTTGCCGCGCTGGGCCTTTCAGGGCCCGATGCAGAAGCGCGCATTGCGGCGGCGATGGCCGAGGCCGGGCTCGACGAGCCCGCCCGCATCCTGCCGCTGCATGCCTTCGAGATGAGCGGCGGCATGCTGCAGCGGATGATGATCGCGCTGGCGCTCCTCGCCGATGCGCCGTTCCTCTTCGCCGACGAGCCGACCACCGATCTCGACCTCGTGGTGCAGATGCGCATCCTTGAGCTTCTGGAGCGTCTGGTTGCCGCGCGCGGCCTCGGCGTCCTGCTCGTCACCCACGACATGGGCGTCGTCGCCCGCCTCGCCGACGATGTCGCGGTGCTCGATCAGGGCCGCCTGGTCGAATGCGCGCCGGTCGAGGAGGTGTTTCAGGCGCCGCGCCATCCGGTCACCCGGATGCTGGTTGCGGCGCATCTTGCCCTTTACGGATTGGAGCTTGCCCCATGACGCTGATCCGCGCCGATGGCGTCTCCCGGATCTATCGCAGTGTCTCGCTGGTCGGGACGGGCGCCGCGCGCACGGCGCTGGACGGCGTCTCGCTTTCGGTTGCGGCCGGCGAGACCGTCGCCCTGCTCGGCCGCAGCGGCTGCGGCAAGAGCACGCTGGCGCGCCTGCTCTGCGGGCTGGAGCGGCCCGACGGCGGCACCGTCGCCTTTCGCGGCACGCCGCTGGACCGTCTCGACCGGGCCGGCCTGCGCCGGTTCCGCCGCGAAGTGCAGATGGTGTTCCAGGACGCACCCGGCGCGGTCAATCCCCGCTTCGACATCCGCTCGATCATCGCCGAGCCGTTGCGTTATCTGACCTCGCTCGATGCTTCGGCCCGCGCCCGACGGGTCGACGAGCTGCTCGAAATGGTCGAGCTTCCGGCCTCGCTTGCCTCCATGCTGCCCTCGCAGGTCAGCGGCGGCCAGCTGCAGCGCGTGTGCATCGCCCGCGCTCTGGCGCCAGAGCCGGCTCTCGTCGTCCTCGACGAGGCGGTCTCCAATCTCGACCTGCACCTTCAGGCCGCCACGCTGGCGCTGCTCAAGCGGCTCCAGCAGGCCTCCGGCATCGCCTGCCTCTTCGTCACCCACGACCTGCGGCTGGTCGAGCGCTTCGCCGACCGCACCATCGTCATGCAGCGGGGACAAGTCGTCGAGGAGACGGGGACAAGTGCTTTGGCCGAGCTGCGCCATCCCGCCTCGCTGGAGCTCAAGGCGGCGATCCTGCCGCCGCTCCCGGCACGCGTGCGCACCGTGAAGGTCGCCGCCGCGGGCTGATCGGCGGGATTGCGACGGCGCTCGCAAATTTTCGGGAAATTGAGACGGAATTTCGCAAAATCCGTCTCGAAAATTCCCGAACAGATTTTATCTTTTGGAACAAGTGCTTGACGCCGGTTTTCCGGCAAAGCGGTCCTCGGTCCAGGCCAGCAGTTGCGGCGTCAGCGCCGAGCCCGGTTCGACCAGGCTGACATGGGTGAGCCCAGGATATTCCCGGTAGTCGATCGCCTGGCCGGCGGCGCAGCGCCGCGCGACATAGCCATCCTGCAGCCTCGGATCGATCACCTCGTCGGCCAGACCCTGCGCCAGCAGCACCGGCGCGTCGATGGCCCCGTTCGGGTCGTTCTGCGCCAGCCGCTCCCCGAACGGGCCGTCAGAAATCGGTTGCAGGAACAGTCCCTGATCGGGCAGCAGCCGGGTCAGGGCGAGCGACCAGGCAGTGCGCCAGTCGAAGATGCAGCGGCGGGATATGTCCTTGGCCACCATCGCATGGAAGCGGCTGATATAGGCCTCGCCGATCTCCGGGTAGAGCCGGTGATAGGCGGTGTAGAGATAGGCCGTGATGATCTCGCCGAAGCTGCTGCGGGCGCCGTAGCCGATCATGGCGGCAAGCTCGGTCGCCGGCGCCATCGCGGCGACCCCGGCGATCTTCAGGTCCGGCGCGTCCGTGCCGGCCCGCATGCCGGTCCACAGCGCCGCATGGCCGCCCTGCGAATGGCCCCAGACGACGACGCGGTCGCCGAGCTGCCACTCCGCCATCTGTCTGGCGGCATTGACGGAATCGAGCACCGAATAGGCCGCGACCTGCCCGACCAGATAGGCGTGATGTCCCGGCGTACCCATGCCCGCATAGTCGGTCGCCACCATCGCCCAGCCGCGCTTGACCACCTCGTCCATGCCCGGCGTGCCGCCGAAGGGTGCGGGCGAGATGGAGGGCGCGCAGCCCCGGGCGATGCCGGTGGTGCCGTGCGCCCAGGCGATCAGCGGTCGCGGTCCTTGCGCGGGGATATCCGGCAGCACGACGATTGCGCTTGCGACCGTCGGCGAGCCGTCTTCCAGGCGGCTGGTATAGAGGATACGCCAGCCCTTCGCCCCGGCCGGAATGTCGGTGTCGTAGGCTTCGCTGCGCAGGAGCATGCCCGGTTCGGCGGGCACGGTTTCGGGCGGGGTGTAGAAGGCGTCGGGCCGGTCCGGCAGGGTCAGCCACCAGCCCGCCGCCAGCGCGATGAGTACCAGCAGGCCGAGCCCGCCCAGCCACCGGCCGACCGCGCGGCCTCGCCCGCCCTTGCGGGCGCCGTTCTTCTCGTCCTGCATCTGTCCCCCTGCCCCAAGCCGGTGCAACGCACCATCCTTGTCACGATGGCAAGGCTCAAGGCAATTGTCACATGCAGCGGTCCATCGTGGCGGCGGGGATTTCCGGCCTCCGCCCGCTCGGGACCGGCCGGATCAATCCCCGGTGAAGGCGAGCATCCGTCCGCAGACCAGCGCAGCGGTCCACAGGATCAGCGACAGCGCCCCGGCAAGCCGCAGCCGGGCCGACGAAAGCTGTGCCAGCCGGTCGGCCATGTCGCCATCCGCCGCACCTTTTGCCGCCGCCCTGTGGGTGACGAGGGCCGAGCCCGCTCCCAGCAGGATGAGGCCGATCTTGGCGAGGAACAGCGGCGCGCTGGCGTAGTCGGCGGGCGCCGAGAGAAACAGCAGCGCGCCGGTGACCAGCGCGAGCGCCAGCCCGCCGGCAGCAACCGGCACCAGTGCCCGGGCAAGCCCGGCCAGCGGAACACGGCCGCGCCACAGCCCGAGGAGCCGCAGGTCGAGCGGCACGATGGCGCCGAAAAGCAGCGACAAGCCAATCACATGCAGCGTGTTGACGCCGGCATAGCCCCAGCGCGAGACCCGCATCCACTCGGCCAGCGGCAGCCCCGCAAGCAGGTCTACAAGCGTCTGCATCGGGGCGAACTAGTCGCGGCCGGGATAGAGGTCGTAGCTGCGTCCGGAGATGCTGATCCGCTCCGCCTTCATCAAGCGGTCCTCGATATTGGCCGAGGGCTCGCCGATGAAGGTCGCCTCGACGCCGGGCGCCAGGTCGCCGTCCTTCAGTCCGGCACGTTCGTTGCGCCACGGCTGCCCGACCTCGACCTGCCAGCTCTCGCCTTCCGCGTCGACCGTCAGCACGCCGTGCGGGTTGCCGAGCCGCGCCTCGCTGATCACGCCGGTCAGCTCGATGTTCTTCCCCGTCGTCCAGCGCCAGCCGTGATGGGCGAGAGCGGGGATAGCAAGGGTTGCGGCAACGCCGAGGCAAAGGGCGGCGGTGAGGGCGCGCCGGGTCATTGTGCTCAAGCTCATTGGGTTCTCCTCGTCATGATCCCCCGCCCGGGGCGGTAAGGGCAATGCGGCCGATCACCGTGAACAACTCGCCCTCCTGCCGGCCGACGATGATCTCGCCGGACGCGGGATAAACGCCGCTCAGGGCCGTGATGTTGACCTGGTGGGTCACGAGGACAGCGACCGTTCCTTGCGGCAGGGCACGGATCGCGGCCGCAAGGCGCTGGGTCTGGCTTTCCGCTTCGCGCCTGTCGGCGAAGAAGGAGTTGAGGTCCGGCAGTTCCTGCGGCTCGCCGAGGCCGAGAAGCGCGGCCGTCTCCCGCGCGCGGCACCACTGCGAGGTCAGGACCTGGTCGACCGCGATGCCGCGTTCGCGAAAGGCGGCGCCGATGGCCCTGGCCTGCGCCCGGCCGCGGTCGTCGAGATTGCGCTGGGTGCTGCAGTCGCCGAGCCGGAAGCCGGCGGGGTCGCCGGTGCCGGGGGCGAGCGCGTGCCGCATCACGGCGATGGCACCGCGGTTCGAAGAGAGCGCCGCCCAGGCCTCCGCCTCGCCGCTCGCCCGCGCCGCCTCGATGGCGGGCCCGGTCAGCACCAGCAGGGCAAGGAGCGCGAGGACAAGCCGGCGAAACCGGCCTTTCGCGTGGCCTGTCGCAAACGGGAGCAAGTGGATCATCGTCCGGTCCGCTGTCGGTCTGGCGAAAGGGGGATACCTTGCGCCAGACCCAGCAGTTAGGGCGGCCGGTGCGCCCGTCAAACCGGATCGCCGCGCGGAGCGGCGATCCGAAGGCGAGAGACGGGTTATCCTCAGGCCTTGCCGAGTTCCTTGGCATGCAGCCAGGCGGCATGCTGGGGCGCCCGCTTGGTCTTCGACCACTCCTCGAGCATCTCCCACTTCACCGCGTCGAGCTTCCGCAGCATCTCTTCCTCGGCCGGATCCGGGCAGGCCAGCTCGATACGGTGGCCGTTCGGATCGAAGAAATAGATCGAATGGAAGATCGAGTGATCGGTGACGCCGAGCACCTCGATGCCGTTCTTCTCCAGCCGCTCCTTGTAGGCGACCAGCGTGTCGCGGTCCTTCACCTTGAAGGCGATGTGCTGCACCCAGACCGGGGTGTTCGGGTCCCGGCCCATCTCCGGCTTGGTGGGAAGCTCGAAGAAGGCGAGTACGTTGCCTGCGCCGGCGTCGAGAAAGACGTGCATGTAGGGGTCCGGCTCATGGGTCGAGGGCACCTTGTCCTCGGCGATGGCCAGCACGAAGCCCATGTTCAGGTTGTCGACATACCAGTTCACGGTCTCCTTCGCGTCCTTGCAGCGATAGGCGACGTGGTGGATCCGGTCGATCTTCAGGTCCGGTTGGACAGTCATTGCGGGCACTCCCGTTTTCATCGTTGAAACGGAACGCCCCGTCCGCGTTCGGCAGGGTCGCAGCAGCCACGGGCCCCTCAGCCGCAGGCCGCTGCGGAAAGGATCAAGCGCTTGATGCGCCTTGCAGTCTGGCGGCGGCAAAGGCGGCGCGCAGCACGTCCCGGTCGCCGATATGGTTGGCCAGAACCAGCACCAGCCGGGCGTTCAGCGCCTCGCTGTCCTCGCGCGACAGCCCCTCGTGCAGTGCGATCAGCTCGGCATAGAAGCCGTCGGGATCGGGAAGGTTGGGGCCAAGTCGCAGGCCCGTCTCCTTGGTGGTTTCGCTCATCTCGAGTTTCCTTGAGTTCCGGCCGGTTCCGGCCTCAATCCCCGGCTTACTTTCCGTCCCTGGCGGTGGCGATCCGCAATGCCCGCGTCACCTCGCCGGCATCGAACGTCTCCCAGCGGGCCGCCACATGCTGGTCGGGCCGCATCAGGTAGACGGCGCTCTTCGCCTCGCCGAGATAGCGCGCGGCCAGCGCGCCGGTCGGATCGTCGGCGGCCGACAGTGCCACCCGTTCGACCGGGATGCCGTCGACCGTGAGCGTGCCAGGTGCCTCCACGTCGATGGTCACCAGCTGGAAGCGGTCGCCGAGCCGGTCGATCAGCCATCCGCCGGCAACCGGCGCATCACTCGCCGGCGCGCCCGGCCGGGTGCGGGCCGGCATCGCGGCGCAGTCCGGGCCGTTGAGCGGCGAGCCGTCATAGGTCGCCGGCAGCGACAGGCGGCCGGAATTGACCAGCGGCCGCGCGAAGGCGTGATGCTCGGCCAGCTCCAGCACCGCGTCGCGGAACACCCGGCTTGCGTGGCTTTTCGGCGTGATGAAGTCGGTCGAGCGCGACGAGTTGAGGATGTTCTCGTCGGCGGCGAAGACGCGTTCGGCATCGTAACTGTCGAGCAGGGCCTCGGGCGCGGTGCCCTCGACCACGAGCTTCAGCTTCCAGGCCAGGTTATCCGTGTCCTGCAGGCCGGAATTGGCGCCGCGTGCGCCGAAGGGCGAGACCTGATGCGCGCTGTCGCCGGCGAAGATCACCCGGCCGTGGCGGAACTTCTCCATCCGGCGGCACTGGAACGTGTAGATCGACACCCATTCCAGCTCGTACTCGATATCCTCGCCCAGCATCGCCTTCAGCTTCGGCGCGATGCGCTCCGGCTGCTTTTCCGCCTCGCGGTCGATGTTCCAGCCGAGCTGCAGGTCGATGCGCCAGACGTCGTCCGGCTGCCGGTGCAGCAGCGCCGACTGGCCGCGGTTGAACGGCGGGTCGAACCAGAACCAGCGTTCGGTGGGAAAGTCCGCCTTCATGACGACGTCGGCGATCAGGAAGTTGTCCTCGAACACCCGGCCGCGGAAGTCGAGATCCAGCATGGCGCGGGTCGGCGAGCCGGCACCGTCGCAGGCGACCAGCCAGTCGGCGATCAGCCGGTACGGCCCCTCGGGCGTTTCCACGGTAAGCTCGACGCCATCGGCAAGCTGCGCGACCGCGCTCACCTTGTTGCCGCCGCGCAGCTCCAGAAGCCCCGTGTCGCGGCCGATTTCCAGCGCCCGCTCGACCAGATACTGCTCGAGATAATACTGCTGCAGGTTGATGAAGGCCGGCCGCTTGTGCCCGTCCTCGGGCAGCAGGTTGAAGTCGTAGACCTTGCGCTCGTCGAAGAAGACCTTGCCGAGGTTCCACACGACGCCCTTGTCGACCATCTTCTGGCCGCAGCCGAGCCGGTCGAGGATCTCCAGCGGCCGCTTGGCGAAGCAGATCGCCCGCGAGCCCCAGCTCACCTTGTCGTTCTCGTCGAGCACGGTGACGGCAACACCCTGCTGGGCAAGGTCGATGGCCAGTGCCAGGCCGACCGGCCCCGCGCCGATCACCACCACCGGATGGCGCGTCGGCTCGGCGGCATCCTGATCGCGGCAGCGGATATAAGGGTAGAGCGGCGTTTCGAAGATCTTCGTCATGTGACCTCCCG